>JAAENP010000555.1 GCA_024224155.1 bacterium | reverse complement strand
TGCACCGAGTCAGACGGGGCAACTTTGACCAACACGTAGTCCGGCTCGAAACCGACGTCGGTAATGGCCCGGTTGTCCGTACCGTTGCCGCTGTAGGTTCCGAATGCCGTAGTCCCAGCGACTTCCTTCCACGCGACGTAGTAGTACGGCTCGCCAGACTGGTTCACGCGGCTGTCGGAGCCAACCTGGATACCGTCGGCCTCGAAGGCCTGGATCACGTTGGAGAGAACGGCGCTCGAGCCGATTTCCAAGCTGGCGTCGCCGACCTGGCCCTGAAACCGCTGGACCGACTCGCGGGCACCGCCGCCCATCACGATGGCGTAATCGGGCTGGAACCCGAATCCGGCGATGCTGCGATTGTCCAGACCGTCGCCCGTGTAGGAACCGACGGTCATTTCGCCGGCGGTCTCTTTGAACGCTATCCAGTGGTACGTCTGGCCCGAGGTATTGACGGTAGCGTCCGACCCAACGGTAAAGCCGTTGGCGTCCAGCGATTCGATGCCATTGGCAAATTCGACCAGACCGTCCACGAACGACTTGGTCACGTCGCCGCTCATTGCCGAGGAACGGGCGACTGTGTTTCTACCCGACGCCTCCTGCTTGACGATCACGAAGTCGGGCTGGAAACCAACTCCCGTGATGGAGTTTCCGTCAACGCCGTCCCCGACATAGCTGCCGGTGACCACGGCGGCGGCCGGTGCGGCGGTAAGCGCGAGAAGCACAACGAGGATCGCCGTTCGGCAAAGAGCCGGACTAGGAGCGGTTCTGGCCGTCTTGTTTCTTTGTGTCCACATGAGAGTCAGGTCGCGGATTGTCTTCTCCCCCTCACTATGATCAGCCGCTGCCACTCCCCTGGATAGCGGCCAAACTCTCGGCGGGCTGTAGGTCAAACCCCGATATCGAGAGCGTCGCGAATGCACCAGTCCGCTCGTTCAGATCGCCTCCGCGTCAGGCTCTCGAGCCTCGAGGGAAAGCCGCACACGGCCGTACTCGTCCTCCACCCTCTTGAGGTGGGAGAGAGCCTCTGTGCCACTCCTCTCCTCGGAAGCGGCTTCCAACTGACTGCATATTTCATAGAGAGGCTCCGCCCCCACGATCGCGGCGCTCGATTTGAACTTGTGTGCGAGCTCGGCAAGTCTTTGCCATTGTCGGCACTGCATGGCCTCGCGCATCTCCTCGATGAGCCCGGGTGAAGTCGCCAAGTAGGTTCCGAGGGCCCGCGGAGCAACGTCGGTGCTCAGCCCCTGCCGGAGGTATCGATCTTGGACAGCCTGGTTAACGGCGGGCCGAACCCCGGAGCTTGGTTCCGATCCGGCCGGAAGGCGCGCACCTCTGAGACTCGGCGGCTTCGGGAGCCGAGCGGGTTTCATACCTCACTCCTGCTCGACCCGGGTGTCGATCGACATCGGTTCGGTGAGCGCGTCAGAGTGGGAGACCGACGCATTGTCGTATACGCGGGCTTCGGAGAGCACAGCCGGTAGGTTCGCTCGCTGAGTAGGTGAGAGCTCCGCACCGACAGCGCGGATAGTGCGCAACTCATGGGTCACGGTGCCCCCGACTTGTTCGACCGCCAGAGCGGCGGCCTCTGCGGTCGAGGCTTGGACGATGACCGACTCGGTTCGGGTCTCCATACCGATTAGGAGCACCGCGAGCAGGAGCACTACGATGCAGGTAACGTCCAGGATCGTTGAAAGGGAATTTGAGGTCTTCATGTTGACTTTCCTTTCGTTGGTCTTGGTGAGTGACCTGCTCGTTCACGCCAGTCACCTCCGCGAAGGGGCAAGCCGGATACCATCGTCGTATTCGAGCGCACGCATGGGTGCGGATTCAACGAAGAGTCGAATAAGACTCTATTCTTGAGTGACTTAGGGATTCGCTCGCCTGGTATGCGGGTTCCGATCCCCGTCCTTTCGGGTGGTATCCGGACCAGGGAGCTTTTCCCTGTAGTGCAGGTCGGGACGGAGGATTGGGAGGGCGTCCTACAAGAGTCTGGGCGGCAGTCTTCTTTTCTGTCGCGTGTTTCAGCCCTACTCTCTAGTTGAGATGCCATGAAGCCCATCGAAGCTCTGATCATCGACGACTGCCCTCTGGTCCGGACAATGGTTTCCGAGGCCCTGGAACGTGATGAGTTCGTGCTCACCGTAGCGGCCACGGGTGAAGAAGGACTTCAGGTCGTCAAGCGCCACCGGTTCGAAGTCATCCTTCTCGACCTTCACCTACCGGGCATGCAAGGCCTCGAGGTGCTGGCGACGCTGCGCGAGTTGGCCCAGCCTCCCGAGGTTGTCGTGCTCACCGGCCATCCGGAGCTCGACACCGCGGTGCAGGCGGTCAAGGCCGGAGCCTGCGACTACCTATCGAAGCCGTTCGACCCGTTTAAGCTGATAGCCACGCTTCGAAATGCGGCAGCCAAGTACCGCCTCCGCAGGGAAGTCGTGGCACTCGAGCACACCGTCGCCAAGCAATACGCGCGGTCGGGCGGAGTAGTGGTCGCGGAAAGCCCGGCGATGAAGAGAATCCTCGGGATCATCGACCGAGTCGCACCTTCCGAGGCCTCGATTCTGATCCGGGGCGAAACCGGCGCGGGCAAGGGGCTCGTCGCCAAGCTCATTCACAGCCGAAGCGCTCGGTCTCACGAGCCTCATTTGCACATCAACTGTGGCGCTCTCAGCGATACCCTGCTCGAGAGCGAGCTGTTCGGGCACGAAAAGGGCTCATTCACCGGGGCAGCCAGCGCCAAGCCCGGCCTGTTCGAGGTCGCGGACGGCGGAACTCTCTTTCTGGACGAGGTCGCGGAAACCAGCCCGGCCATGCAGGCAAAGCTTCTCCAGGTGCTTGACAGTGGCGAGCTGCGCCGGGTCGGGGGAACCTCCTTCTTCAAGGTAGACGTACGCATCCTGTCGGCGACCAACAAGGATCTGCAAGAGGAAATCACCGCAGGCCGCTTCCGCCGGGATCTCTTCTACCGTCTCAACGTCGTAGGCATCGATCTGCCGCCACTGCGCGAACGCCGAGAAGATATACCGGGCCTGGTTCGGCTCTATCTCGATCGACATCGCTTGCCCGGCGAGGCTGCGAAGGCGCCGACCGAAGAGGCGCTGAGAGCGCTGTGCAATTATTCCTGGCCGGGAAATGTCCGCGAGCTCGCAAACGTGATCGAGGGCATCGTGCTTCTGGCGCCCGGCGAGCGGCTCGATGAATCCGATCTACCCCAAAACATCCTGAGCGCGCAGGACCACGTGGCGCGACCGTTGAGTGATGAGCCCGCCTCGCTCGCGCAGATCCAAGCCGGGCACGTCCTTCGCACGCTGCGCTACACTCGCGGTATCAAAGCTCACGCCGCGCGGCTTCTGGGCATCGACGTCAAGACGCTCGGTAGCAAGATCAAGAAGTACGGGATCGCTCTCTGAGGCCGCTCGCCTACTCCTGTTCGACCCAGGTGTTGATCGACATCGATTCGGTGAGCGCGTCGGTCCAGAGGAAGCCGTCGGTCCAGAGGAAGCCGTCGGTCCACAGGAAGCCGTCGGTCCAGAGGAAGCCATCGGTCCAGAGGAAGCCGTCCGTCCACAGGAAGCCGTCCGTCCACAGGAAGCCGTCCGTCCAGAGAAAGCCGTCGGTCCACAAAAAGCCATCCGTCCAGAGGAACCCGTCGGTCCAGAGGAAGCCGTTCAGGCCCTCGATGTAGAAGCTGCCGTCTTCGGCCTGACGGACCAGGCCGGCATAGTGCTCGAGGCCGGCGAGATCGTTGGCGATATCGAGGCTCCGGTTCGCACGGTCCGAGTCCTCGTCCTCACTGGTCGCGAGCGCCGCGTCGTAGGCGTCGACCAGCCCGGCTCCTTGTTGGAAGATACCGAAGGCAAGTTGTCCATCGGGCTTGATCGCGGCCTTGGCCGTTCTCATGAGCCGAGTCTTGACTTGGTCCGGCGTCAGTGCCGGCTGGGCCTCGAGCATGAGGGCGACCAGTCCGCTGACCACGGCGGTGGCCTGGGAGGTACCGGTCATCGTGAAGTAGAAGCCGCCGTCGTGGTATTCGGGATGCTGTGCAGCGATGTCGGAGAAGACGCTCATCAGAGAGAGCATGTGGCCGCCGGGGGCGACGACATCGGGCTTGACGAAGCCCTCGGCGGTGGGTCCGGCCGCGGTGAAGGTGGTCAGGCGGTCGTCCGAGCGATCCTCCGGGGTGAACGAGTCGGTCATGGCGCCGACGGTGATGATGTAGGGGAGGTTTCCGGGCACGCCGACGGTCATCGGCAGCGGGCCGCCATTGCCGGCCGAGGCCACCACGACAATGCCCGCCTGCCAGGCTTGCATCACGGCCTGGTTGAGCGGATCGTCCCAGTAGTGGGAGCGCACCGGGGCGCTGAAGGAGAGATTGAGCACCCGGATGCCGTAGGCGTCCTTGTTGGAGACGATCCAATCGATGCCACGGATGACGTCGGCATAGGTGCCGTTGCCGTGCTCGTCGAAGGCCTTGACCACGACCAGGTCGGCGTCGGGGGCGATGCCGTTGAAGCCGGCACCGGAGTCGCTGGCCTTGCTGTTGAGGGCGACGGCGGCGACGTGCCCGCCGTGGCCGTTGTAGTCGGTCTTGGTGACCGCGCCCTCGAGATCGTGGTCGGCGATGGCGTCATAGTGGCCGAGCAGCCGGTTCTCGCCCGCGGTGTTGTTGTAGAGGCCGTCGTACTGGACGAGGCCGGAGTCGAGCACCGCGAGGGTGACGCCGGTGCCGGTAATCCCCAGATCGTGCAGGCGATTGGCTCCGACGAGAGCCGGATAGTGCGTGTAGGGATCTTGGTATGAGCCGAAGAAAGCCCTGAAGAGCATCCTCTCGTAGGCGAAGTCCGTCGAGCTGCCGTCGTAGGATTCGGTTGGCGCAGGCTCTTCGGAGCCGTCCGAGCTGTCGTCCGGAGGTGCGCTTTGGTCAGCCGTGTTGCTTTCGCCACTGTCTTTGGTGCCCGAGGAGGTCGAGCGGCGGCCGGACTTGCGCCGTCTCCCCTGGGTCGCGACCTTGCTGTCGGCGCGGATACGCAGGCTCGAATCGGAATCGATCAGAGCCGCCTTCTGCGCCGCGGTGAGGCGGGCG
>JAAENP010000554.1 GCA_024224155.1 bacterium | reverse complement strand
ATTCGCGGCGTGATCTTGCGACCGGCGGCGCGATATCGGGGCGCCCAGATTCGAACTGGGGACCCCCTGCTCCCAAAGCAGGTGCGCTACCAGACTGCGCCACGCCCCGCCAAACGCGAAGGGGAAGCATAAGTCAGTGGCGCGGAGGTGTCAATCGCGTTCCGCGCACTGCGCGCGCTGACTCCTTATTAACCCTCTCCCCAAAGGGGAGAGGGGACCAGAATGGGCACGAGGCACGCTCCGATATGGGTCTGTCTACCAGGTGAACCTCGCGTACCCGAGACCGCGACGCCCCACGAGGTCGCCACCGAAGGACTCATGGTGCTCGTCGTCGAAGGCGTTGGAGATGTTGATGCCTATCGAAACGTTGTCGTTGATCGCGTAGTCGCCGCTCAGGTTGACGACCTCGTAGGAGGGCACCGGGCCCTGGAAAGCGCCGGCGTTCCAGGCGAAGTCATCCACCCAGCGGTAGCGGAGCGAGCCGGAGATTTTGTCGCCGAGATAGCTGATTCCAACGGCAAACTTGTTCTCCGGGGCGTTGGCCACGAGCTCGTCGCCCGCGAAGCCCAGCTCGGTGATGTCGAAGTCGAACCAGGAGTAGGTGAAATCGAGCAGCCACTGCGGGGTGGCGTAGACGCTCAAGCCGAAGTCGATGCCCTGGGTGTCGACCGCGCCGGCGTTGGTGTAGGACACCAGTGCGAAGATCGGCGTGCCGTCGACGTTGTTTGAAAGGAACGGGAAGACGGTGGGAGGCAGGCTGGCCGCCAGGGTACCGAGAAGCAGAGCCGGCAGCGGATGCCCGGCTGGTGGCTGGTAAGGCCCGAAGTTCGGGTTGACCGAACCGAAAGCATTGACCGTGAGATCGGTGATGAAGTTGTCGAGCTCGCTGGCGTAGTAGTCGACGGTCAAGAACGCCTTGCTGCCGAAGATCCCGGTGTAGCCGATCTCCCAGGATGTGACCTCCTCGAGCTCCAGGTCCTTGTTGCCCAGGGCGCGAACCCCGACCGGCGTGCCGAAGCCGCAGGTCACCCCGAAGGGGGTGCACAGCGCGGCTTCGATGCCCGAGAGGTCGATGGCGGCGGTCGGCGGATTGCCCGGGAAAGCCGTCGGCGCGTCGAGGAAGAATTCGGAGTAGTTGGCCACCTGGAAGGCCTCGTTGTAGCTGAAGCGCAGCGTGTTGTTCGAGTTGATGCCGTAGACCAGGGCGGCTTTGGGCGAGACCTGCGACTTGTGCAGCGAGCTCTCGTCGTAGCGGCCCGCGATCACCAGCTTGAGCTTGTCGTTGAGCTCGATGTCGGCCTGGCCGAAGATCGCCTGCGAGTCCGACTCGATCGGCGCGAAGACCAGGGTCTGGTTGCCATTGAAATTGGAGGTGTCGATGTCCTCTTCCTTGTAGGAGGCACCGCCCACCAGCCGGACCTTGCCGAAAGTGCCGTTGCCCTGTACCTCGATGTTCTGGTTCTCGGTCTCGAGGAAGATACGCCCGCCCGAGGCCAGCGCCAGCTGATCCGGGCTTTCCCGATTGTTGGTGTAGGCCAGGATGTTGAAGTGGTTGGCACTGTAGTTGAGACGGGTGTAGGTGCGCTCGACGTCGTTGACGTCCACCCGGCCGATGCCGGTGACGACCACGTATCCCTCGGCGTCGAAGAATCCGCCCTCGAGGGTCAACACGCCGTTGCCGAAGTGCTTGTCGAAGCGCAGCTTATAGTCCGAGGAATCCTGGAAGTTGGTCGCGGCCCCGCGTTCGAAGGGTAGCCCCGGATACTCTGTCGTCACATTTCGTGGCTTGGTGAAGCCGTCACCTTCGGCATAGGCACCACTGAATTTCAGGTACCAGTCGCTGCCCAGGTCCGCGGCCCAGCCGAGCTCGCCCCTGATCGTGCTCAGCTCGCCGCCGGTGAGCGTGAAACGGCCGCCGACGGCATCCTTCGGCGCTTCGGTAATCAGGTTGAGCACGCCGTTGAAGGCGCTCTTGCCGTAGAGGGCCGCGCTCGGTCCCCGCACCAGCTCCATCGAGGCCAGGCCTTCCTGATTCGCCAGGTAGCCCCATTCCGTCGAGCCCAGGATGGGAACCGCCGGATCGCGACCATCGACGATGACCTGAACGCGGCGGGTGAGCGAGCTGGGGAAGCCCCGGGTGTTGAGATTGAAATCGTTGATCCCGCTCTGGGTCACCTCCACGCCGGGGGTGAACTCCAGAACCTTCGGCAATTGGCCGGAAGCCGATTCGCGAACGATCTCCTCCTCGCTCATCACCGTCACCGCCGCGGGCGCGTCGACAATGCGCTCGCGCTGGCGCGACGCCGAGTACACGGTGATGGTCTCGGCGAAGCTGAGGTCCCAGTCGACCGTCTTGTCGGCGGTCGCGGTCTCGCCCGCGACGACCTCGACACTCGTGGAATCGGCGTGGTCGCCGAGAGAGAAGCTGAGGGTGTAGGTGCCTGCCGGGAGCTTGTGAAAAACGAAGGACCCGTCGCCCTTGGTGATCTCGACCTCTCCGGGCTCACCGACCACGACCGTGACGCCGCCGAT
>JAAENP010000553.1 GCA_024224155.1 bacterium | reverse complement strand
GCACCTTCCAGGCGATGGCCGGGGAATGGGACGTCAAGCTGGAACGGCGGCAGAGTCCCCAGGCGCCGTGGCAGGAGAGCCAGATCACCTCGACCATCGAGGCCCGGATGGGCGGTGCCATGCTCGAGGAGACCTACGTCTCGCCCCAGGGCATCGAAGGTCTGCGCACCTTTACCTACGACCGCTTCAAGGAGCGCTACCGCCTGACCCAGATGAACAGCTACACCTCCCACCTCGACGTCCAGGAAGGCGCTTATCAAGACGGCCGGCTGACGGTCTCCAACGCCGACACCGACACCTCATGGCAGGGCTTCGGCCGCACTTTCCACCAGCGCCTGTCGTTCTTCGACATCACGCCGGAGGGCTTCAAGGCCGAGGCCGAGCAATCGGTTGACGGCGGCGAGAACTGGTTCGTCAACCGCAAGGCGACCTATACGCGGAAGACCGACTGACGGTGTAGGGGTGGGCCAATGTGCCCACCCGCGGGCGCCCACATTGCGGCGCCCCAACATTCGCGTCGGCGAAAGGCGCCACATTGGGGCGCCCCTCAAGTCAGCGAACCAGTGCTTCTTCGCGCCGTTTTCGGCCGCCGGTCGTGCGGATGCGATCGAGCGCGGTCTCGCCGCCGTACTTGGCGACGATGCGATCGTCGTAGTCGTCGGAGATGTTGGCGACCGCGGCGATGGCGTTGAGCAGGTTCCGGCGCTCCAGGGTGCGGCCGAAGATCGAGTAGGAGAAGAAGATGTCGGTGCCGACCAGCGAGAAGGCGCCGAACGGCAGCGTGTGGTTGAGCTCGAGCAACCCCAGGAGCAGATTCTCGTCGACCTCGACCCCCTGGACGCAGTAGGCCATCACCGTGACGGTGATTTCCTCGGGTCCGTAGGGATCGACCGAGATCTCGATCACGGTGCTGCCGTAGCTGACGTAGAAGTGGCCGTCGTCTTCGCTGAAGACGTCTTCGTCGAACAGCTCGATCAGGAAACCTTGACGTCCTGGTGGATCTTGGTCTGGCGCTCGTTGTCGAAGTGCATGCTTCCCCCGTTCCGGCTGGTGCTTGGTCCCCGGTACGTTGTGGAATCACTCTATCGCACTCGGAGCGCAAACCCCACAGGCTTCTTGGCCCAGCCCTCCGTGCCGGGAGTCGCGCCCGATGACTCGGACGGACTCCCGGCTCGAGCACCTACCCCAAAGGAGTGCTGAAAGCCACCGTTCAGGGTCGTTGACAGCCCCCGGGGCATGCCATATCTTGCCGAATAGCGCCGCCTTGGCGATATCTCTCCGCGAGCGGCCGAACGCCGATCGACTACGGCATCCTCACTCCTGATTCCAGCCTCATCTCTCGATATCTTCCCCGACCGCGGGGCGAAAGGAGCATCCATGACGAGCTCACTCAGAAGCGTCCTCGGACGCAGCGTCCTCCGAAGCACCCTGGCAGCCGCTTTGGTCCTGGCCCTGTTGCCCGGCACCCTGCTGGCGGCGGGTTTCGGCATCTACGAGCAGAGCGCCAAGGCTTCCGGCCTGGCCGGTGCCTGGGTCGCCCGCGCCGACGACGCCGCCGCCAACTGGTACAACCCGGCGGCTCTCGTCTGGCTCGAAGGCAGCGAGTTTCAGTTCGGCACCAACATCATCAATACCGGCGACTCCGAGCTGACCTCGAGCGACCCGGCGTTCGGTCTGTTCCAGCCGACGACTTTCGAGCAGGAGTCGAACCTGGCGACGCCTTCGCACTTCTACTACCGCCACAAGTTCAACGACAACGTCGCCTTCGGCATCGGCCTCAACAACCCCTTCGGCCTGGTGACCGAATGGGCCGACCGGCCGGTGACCTTCTCGGCCGCCAAGTCGGAGCTGGCGACGTTCGTGCTCAACCCCAACGTCGCGTTCCGCCTGACCGAGACCTGGAGCGTCGCGGTCGGCATCGACTATCTCTTCGCCGACCTGAAGAGCTTCTCCCGCGAGGTGCCGGTCGACCTCGACGGCAATCCCTTGAACGGCTTCGAGGTCGTCGGCTTCACCGACTTGACCGGCGACGGCGACGAGTTCGGTTGGAACGTGGCCACCCACTATAAGAGCGACAGCCTCTCCTTCGGCCTCAGCTACCGCTCCGACATCACCGTCGGCATCGACGGCAATATCGCGTTCTCGAACTTCGGTCCGCTATCGCCGTTCTTCCAGGACAGCCCGGGCACGGCGGATCTGAAGCTGCCGGAAACGATCGCCGTCGGCGTTGCCTGGACGGGGAACACCTGGGGCTTCGAGGTCGACGCCGTCGAGACCGGTTGGTCGGTGTTCGACACCCTGGTGGTCGACATTCAGAACAACGTGCCGGGCTTCGTCGAAGACATCGCCCTGGCCGAGAACTGGGACGACTCCCTCGCCATCCGGATCGGCGCCTCGCGCAAGCTCGGCGCCAAGGGCGAGCTGCGCTTCGGCGTCAACATCGAAGAAGGCGTGGTCCCCGAGACCACCCTGCGGCCGTCGATTCCCGACGCCGACCGCACCGCGCCCTCGATCGGCTACGGCTACCTCGGCAACAAGTGGGCCATCGACGGCTACGCCCAGACCTTCCTATTCGACGACATCACCTCGGTGCGCGGCGAAGAAGGCGTCATCGTTGCCGACTACGATTCCGGCATCACCCTGTTCGGGATCACCTTCGGCCGCCGCTGGTAACGCCCCAGAGCCCGTGCTTGCAGCGCGGCTCTCGGATCATCTTCGATGATACGAAACCGCACTTGGCACGGCCTCCGGCCCAGCCCCTCCTTCAGGAGATCGTCCTCGAAGACTCTGACGATCTCCTGGCTAAGCCTCTGTGACCCGCTCCCGACGGAGGCATCAAGGGCGCCCCAACGCGGCGCCCTTCTGCTATTGTTCTGCGTCGTCGCGCGTCATTCGCGCGCAATGAAACATCGTGGAATCGATCATCCTGCGCGGCGCGCGCGAGCAC
The DNA here is from genome assembly GCA_024224155.1 of bacterium. Taxonomy (NCBI): domain Bacteria; species bacterium. The sequence continues at coordinate 1,089 of JAAENP010000553.1, read as the reverse complement.
AACCTCAAGAACCTGACGGTCGAGATTCCCCGTAACCGCCTGGTGGTGGTCACCGGGGTCTCGGGCTCGGGCAAGTCGTCGCTGGCGTTCGACACCCTCTTCGCCGAGGGCCAGCGGCGCTACGTCGAGTCGCTGTCGGCCTACGCGCGGCAATTCCTCCAGCAGATGGAGAAGCCGGACGTCGACTCGATCGACGGCTTGTCGCCGGCGATCTCGATCGAGCAGAAATCGGTATCGCGCAATCCGCGGTCGACGGTCGGCACGGTGACCGAGATCCACGACTACCTGCGGCTCCTGTACTCGTCGATCGGCGTGCCCCACTGCCCGAATTGCGGCCAGACGATCCGGCCGCAGACGGTGCAGCAGATGGTCGACCGGGTGATGGGGCTGAAGAAGAACAGCCGCCTGGTGCTGTACGCGCCCTATGTGCGCGGCAAAAAGGGCGAGTACAAGAAGCAACTGCGGCAAATGTCGCGCGAGGGCTTCGTCCGTGCTCGGATCGACGGTGAGACGATCGATCTCTCCGCCGCGCCGCCGGATCTCGACAAGCAGAAGAAGCACGACATCGACATCGTCGTCGACCGGCTGGTGGTCAAGCCGGGAATCGAGAAGCGGCTCTCGGCGTCGATCGAGACCGCGCTCAAGGTCTCAGGTGGCCTGGCGGTGCTGGCGCCCCTCGGAGGGCGCGAGGAAACGCTGTCGCAGAGCTATGCCTGCATCGACTGCGGCACCAGCCTGACCGAGATCACCCCGCGCCTGTTCTCGTTCAACAGTCCCTACGGCGCTTGCCAGGAATGCTCGGGTCTCGGCACCCTGATGGGCGTCGACACCGACAAGATCGTCGCCGACCCCGAGAAGTCGCTCGCCGGCGGCGCGGTCGGCCCGTGGCGTCCGGGCTCGAGCTCGTTTCAGATGCGCATGGTCCAGAACCTCGCCGACGATCTCGGCTTCTCGCTCGATACGCCGTGGAAGAAGCTCACCAAGCGGGTGCGCAAGATCCTGCTCCACGGCTCGGGCAAGCGCGAGATCTCGTTCAGCATGAAGAGCAAGCGCTCTTCCTACCAGTGGAAAGGGGTATTCGAAGGCGTC
>JAAENP010000552.1 GCA_024224155.1 bacterium | reverse complement strand
GCCGCTGGCAATGGCGCGACTCCGCAAGACCGACGTACTGGACGTTGATCGAACAACGAATCCGCCGCCTCCGCTCACCGACTCGGCCAGCCATTCGAGCTCGTGGGGCATCAGGTTCTCGCCTCGGATAATCAGGAGGTCCTTGAGCCGCCCGGTGAGGTAGAGCTCGCCCGAGCTCAGGAAGCCGAGGTCTCCGGTTCGAAGCCAGCCGTCGACCAGGGTCTCCGCGGTCGCCTCCGGGTCGTTGTAGTAGCCGGTGAAGGTGCCGGGGCCTTTGGACCAGACCTCACCGACTTCTCCCTCCGGTTGCGCCGAGCCGTCCGGCGCAGTGATTCTGATTCGAGTATCAAGCACGGGTCCTCCGACGCAAAAGACCTCGCTGAGGCCGAAACCGCTATCGCCAGTACTTCGCGGATCGGTGCCGCTCGGAACCGGAAGCTTGCGCGGAACACTGCCGGTGTCGTCGATCGCCACTACCAGCGTAGCTTCGGCGAGGCCGTAGCCGGGGCGGTAGTTCTCGGGCTTGAAGCCGCAGCGACCGAACTTCTCCAGAAACGCCCCGACCGTCTCGGGCCGGATCATTTCGGCGGCCGAGAACGCTACCTGCCAGCCCGAAAGATCGAGGCCCTCGAGATCCGTGTCCTTGATGCGATCCACGCACTGCTGATAGCCGAAGTTGGGTGCGGTCG
>JAAENP010000551.1 GCA_024224155.1 bacterium | reverse complement strand
CGCCTCAGCCGTCTTGTCATCGCCGGTGAGGCTCTGGGCGAGCATGATTCGCCGGTGCAGGTGCGCTTTTTCCTTGGGGTCGGTCCTGGCGACCCGCGGGTCGTAGGAACGGGCATCGGCCTGACCGGGTCCTGCCAGGTAGCCCAGCGCCTGGAGCTGCGAGAGAGCCTGTTCGTCCAGGTCCGGCACCGACGAAGCAACCGCTCCTTCCTCGAGCCGGTCGGCGAGCGCCACCAGCTCGCGGGCCAGCCGCTGAACGGTTCTCTGCTCTCTCCCCGCGAGGTTGGTGAGCTCGCCCGGATCCGCAGCGAAATCGAACAGCTCGGGGTTCGGGGCCTCGATGTACTTCTCGGTTCTGGACCGCAAGACGCGGAGCGGTGCCCAGCCGTAGTGAAGCAGGGGGTAGAAAGACTCGGCGTAGACCGCACGTTGCGGCCCCGTCGCAGTCGTGTCGTCTTTGCCGTCACTCAACATCGGCTCCAGCAGGCTCCGACCCTGCATCACCTGGGGCACGTCCTGGCCGGTGAGCTCGAGAATCGTCGGCGCGATGTCCACGTGACTCGCTACCGCATCGATGCGCCGGCCTGCTTGCGCCGACTCGGGAAACCGAACGATCAGCGGCACGTGAACCGTACTGTCGTAGGCAAAGTAGCCGTGAAATGTCTCACCGTGATCTCCCAACCCCTCGCCATGGTCGGCGGTCACCACGACCAGGCTCGTGTCCAGGAGAGCGCGGCGCTCGAGCTCTTCGACGAAACCACCCACCAGCAAGTCGGTATAGGCAACCTCGGCGTCGTACGGCTTGCCGGGGTACTGGGATCGGAACGGCTCGGGCGGCGTGTAGGGGTCATGTGCGTCGAAGAGATGCAGCCAGAGGAAGAACGGGCGCGCTTCGGCCGGTTGGCTCTGCCGCTGGTCGAGCCATGCAATGGCCGCCGCGATCGTCTCGGTGCCGGGCCGTTGCACCGAGCCGAGATTGGCATCCTCGAAGGCGCCCAGGTCGAAGTCGTCGTAGTAGTGATCGAAGCCGCGCGCGATGCCCCAGCGGGCATCCAGGACAAATGCGCTGACGAACCCCGCGGTCTGCCAGCCGGCGGCGCTCATGGCCTCTGCGATGGTGCGGTTCTCATCGCCGAGGTGATAGCCCACGTTCTCTCGCACGCCGTGAAACGGAGGGTAGGTCCCGGTCATGATCGAGCTGTGCGCGGGAAAGGTGAAGGGGACCGTCGATGAGGCGTTGGTGAAGAGCACTCCCTGCGACGCGATCCGGTCCAGGTTGGGCGTCTTGACGCGGGAGCCATAGCTCGAAAGGCGGTCGGCGCGAAGAGTGTCGAGGGTGATCAGGACTACGTTGAGTCGGTCCGGAGCCAGGTCGCCGGCAAGCTCCTCGCGGAGCGCCAGCCGTCGGCGCTGTTGCTCGACGGCGGGATCGGAGCTGCCACAGCCCAGCGCCAGGGACAGCACGAACAGGGCGCACAAGAGGGCGAGCAGCGACGGGACTCCCTTCTGGGCCGCCCGAGTTGGCTCAGTGGCGCCGTTCTTCATCCGAGAGAGCGTACCGCACGGGCAGGGGCGCCGTTGTCGTCGAGACAACGGCTCATCCTGCCTTCACATCGAGCGCCGGCCTGGTTGGCAGCAGGGCTCGAGAGGTCGGGATCCTAGGCGAGGAGACGCTCTGCCTTCGGATCGTAGAGCGGCTCCTCGACCACGGTGGCCGGGCGCCGGTTGCCCACCAGATCGACCTCGAGCTGCGTCCCGGGCGTCGCCAGTTCCGTGGGCAGATACGAAAAGGCGATCGACTTCTCGATGGTGTGCCCATAGCCTCCCGATGCCACGTAGGCCACCGGCTGCCCGTCGGCGAAGACCGGCTCGAAGCCGTGTGCGTCGGCATCTTCGGCCTCGATGACAAGACACGCAAGCAGTCGTTTGGGTCCCTCCTGCTTCTCCCGAACGAGGGCATCCCGTCCAATGAAGTCCCCCTTGTCGAAGTCGACGAACCGCTCCAGGCCGGCTTCGAGTGGCGTCCAATCGGCGGACATGT
>JAAENP010000550.1 GCA_024224155.1 bacterium | reverse complement strand
GCGGTCTCGAACGCGAACTCCAAGCCGTGCTTGCCCTCGGCGAGCGGGTCCACCGCCAGGTGAAAGGTCAGAAGCGTGCCCAACGGGAAGTCCACCGGTTGGTCCGGGCCGATCTGACTCACCGGAAAGGCGTCGCCGGAATCGACGGTGACCTCGATTCTTTCGGGGCGTATGACCTCGCCGTTGAGTGAGACTTGCTCGATGCGCCTGAGTGATGCCGGGCTCAGCCGGTTCTTCACCGAAAAGCGCACGCCCGAGCCCGAGTTCCTCAGGCTGGAGTGGTTATACAGGTTCCTTAGTAGTGCTCCGGGGATGAACGTCATCGCAATCCTCTCCCTAGGAGGTTTCTGATCCCTCCGGCGAAGCCAAAGCCGATCCGGGGAATCACCTCCTCATTTAGCTCGATCTCGAATTCCTGGCATACGGCCAGGAGCACAGCCTCCGCTCGCGCGCAGCCCTGCGCCAGAAGCTCTTGGGCGCGGTTCGGCTCCATCCTCGTCCGTCCTCAATTTGTGCTCCTCCACAGCACACCTTCCGAGAGGCAATGGCAATACCCATACGGGTAGGCCGAGCTGAATCTCCCAAGCTGCTTCGTACCCTCCGCCAACGGCAGTGAGTACCAAAGGGTGGCATCCGCCGATTTCCGCCAGGCCTCGAGCTGCGGCAGGCGCGCAGTCTCCTCTCGGCCGGTGCAGATCCAAACAGTCGCAACCCCTACGGGGACGTTCCCCTCGTCTACGCCTTCGGCAACAACCATCTAGCGCTCCGGATCAACCCAGCGGCATCGTCAGGGCCACCGCCTCTTCGGCGTTGCGTAGGTAGAGCCGATCGCCGACCAGCACCGGGTGATTCCAGGTCTTGGCCTCGAACACCTTCATCCGGGTGAGCTCCTCGTGTCGCTCGGGCGTGGCGCGAACCAGCACGAGGTCGCCCTTCTCGCCGATCACCAGGAGCTGCGAGGCGTCGGGAAGCAGCAGGAGCTGGCCGGCGCCGTAGCGGCCTCCCTTCCACCGCCGCTCACCGGTCTCGAGATCGACGCAGGCGAGAATATTGCGGTCGAAGCCGTAGAGCGAGCCCTCGTGCGCTGCATAGTCGTTGAAGTCGGGCTTCATGCTATTCGAAGTCCAGCGCTCCTCGCCTATCAGTTCGGCTCCCTCGCGGCGAACGTCCAACCGCCTTGTGCCGACCTGGCCGGTGGTCATCAGAAGCGTCGACTCGCCGAGGACCAGCGATTGGAGCACCCGATAGTCGTTGATCGGCCAGGCATACTTCCACGCCACCGAGCCGTCCGCCGGATCGTAGAGGGCGAGCCCCTCGTTGGTGACCATCGGAACCGAGCTCTCGCCGGCGACCTGCGACAACTGTGCGAGCTGTAGCTGTGCCCCCCGGCCGGGGCGCCCCAGCGCAGCCGACCGTCGTCGACGCCATAGGCGAGCAGCCCTCGGTCCTCCTCGCCGCCGGCGTGGACGATCACCACATCGCCGACGACCAAGGGCGACGAGGCAAAGCCCCAGGTCGGCGGCTCCCGTTGGGAGTCGACGCGCAGGTCGGCCTGCCAGACCATCTTTCCGGTCTCCGGCTCTAGCCGATGCAGGAGTCCCTCGGCGCCGAGCGTGAAGAGCATGCCGGCGGCGAGGGTCGGCGTGGCCCGCGGGCCGGCTCCACCCATCGCCTCGAAGAAGCGGGACGGATACTCGTGAGCCCAGATCTCCGCGCCGTTCTCGGTGTCATAGGCGACCACCGCCTCGAGCTCTCCCCTTTGCTCCTGGGTGAAAATCCGCCTGCCCGCGACCGCGAACGACGACCATCCCGGACCCACCTGGATGCGCCAGAGCTCCTGGGGAGGCCTTGCCTGCCAGTTCTCGGCGAGCGTCAGACCCGGCACCACGCCATCGCGCCCGGGCCCGCGAAAGCCGGGCCACTGGGCTTCGGCCAGCGGCTCGTCGAGGCTCGCGCCGCCGGTACGGCCTTCCCGCCCGGCGAGATAGTCGTCCTCGGCCGTGCGCGACCAGCGCCAGGAGCGCTCGGCCCTGAAATCGCCGCCCCAGACCCCATCCATCCGCACCAGGGACCAGTAGCCGAAGGCGAGGGCTGCCGCGGCCAGTCCGATCGCCGTCCGCCGCTCGGGACGGATCCATTTGGACGCGACCAGACCCACGACGAACGCGCTCGCTCCCCATTGGATTGCGCTCAGCGTGCCGAACCCACGGATCGTGGCATGCTCGACGAAGAATCCGATCACCGCGAGGACCAGAAAGCCGAGCAGACCGAAGACCCGCTCACGCCAGGTCGCGCGGCTCGCCGCGACCCACCAAAGCAGAATCAGAGCGGTACAAACGAGCGGGCCCATGAACGCGATCATCAGAAGCTGGAGCGACGGGTCTTCGACGAACCGCGGCAGGAAGCGGAAGATCCAGAGAATCGCGAACAGCGAGATGGCGGGCCACAGACGCAGCGAGGACGGGTTCGACCTGGTGGACTCAGAGCTCATGCTGCCTCCGTTGAAGCGGGTTCGGCATGCATCCTAGCCCATCGATGACGAGCGGGATCGACGCTGGTCTAGTCGCTGTCACTGACCGGCAGCGGATCGGTGGATTCGAGGACACGGCGAAGCTCGGCACGACTGTCGCCCGGCAAGTCACTGCAACCGGTACCTCGAGCAAGATTCGAGTTGCTTCATGTTCCCCAGAAGTCCTCTGCTTCACCGGTTCGGCGCCGGTCGCGGCGAGAACGGCAAAGATGTCGGGCCTGCGCGCATCGCGGTCGCGGTCGGCGAGCCGATCGAGTATCCGCAGCGATTGGAAAGCGAAGAAATGACCGGCCGTTGGCCGCTTCGTCGAGCGACAATAGGAACGGCACCGCCCGCCTCGCGTCAGGTTCCGCCCAGCGCTCGCACCAGTGCCAGTGCCTCCGCCGTCCTCGGATGATCCTCGCCGAGCCGGCCGACACGCCCTCGATACACGGCGGGCGCCAGCTCGGCGGCTTCTTCCAAACGTCCCAACGCGCGCAGCGCGACGATTTTCTCCACCTGCGTATCGAGCACCAGCGGGTGCTCGGCATCGTAGGCCGGACCGGCGCCTGCCAGCACGGCCTCGGCCAGCCCGAGCGCCTCGGCGGGCCGGCTCTGGGCGTTCCGGAGGCGCGCCAGGATCGTCCTCCCGCCGAGAAGATCGGGGTGCTGGTTGCCCACGACACCGGCCATCCTCTCCGTTGCGTCGAGGAGTAGATCCTCGGCCTCCTCGAGCCGGCCCTGTCTCAGCCGCAGATCCGCCAGGCCGATCGCGGTCTTGAGCGTCTGGGAATCGTCCTCACCGTACCGGCGGCGCTGTGCTGTCAGCGTCTCCATATAGATCGCCTCGGCCTCGTCGTAGCGTTCCTGGTCGCGCACCGCGTCGGCGAGGTAGCTGCGCGAGAAGTAGTGGTTTCGGAGGTTCCCGCTCATGCCCCGCCGCAGCTCCGCCGCCTTGCGCAGCAGCGATTCGGCCTCCTGGTAACGGCCCATCGGCACGAGCACCGCTCCGAGATTGTGAGTGGTGGTCCAGGTCAGCGGACTGTCTTCACCCAGGACCCGCCGACGGCCTTCGAGCACCGGCCGCAGGAGCTGTTCGGCCTTGTCGTAGTAGCAGAGCTCCATGTAGCAGGCGGCTAGGTTGTTGGCGGAGTTGAGGGTGTCCGGGTGATTCTCGCCCAAGACGCTCCGATGCACGACGAGCAGCTGCTCGAACAGCTCGGCGGCCTCGAGGTAGCGAGCCAGGTAGAAGAGGGTCGCCGCCAAGGAGTTGATCGACCGCAGGGTGTCTGGGTCCTCCGCGCCCAGAACGCGCTTGTGAATCTCGACGGTCTTGCGATTGAGCGGCTCGACCTCTTCGTACAGGCCCTGCAGCCAGAGCGCCTTGCCGAGCAGGCTCATCGCGGCCAGGATCTCGGGATGGTCCTGGCCGAGGGTCTCGGTTCGCACCGTCAGCAGCTGCCGGGCCAGCGGGATCGCCTGCTCCGGTTCCTCCCTCGAGATGTGCAGATAAGCCAGTGATTCGACGGCCTCGAGGGCCTCGGGCGTGGACGCGTGCACGCCCCCGCTGAGCGCTACCGCCCGGTCGACGTGGACCTTGGCGCGATCGAACCTGCTCAGCGCCCGGTAGGTGTCGGCGATGGTGAGCCGAACCGAGGTCTCGACCTCCGGCTGATCGACGAAGTCGTCTGATTCCTCGAGTCTCTCCGAGGCCTGATCGAGCACCTCGGCAACGGTCACCTCTTCGCCCTGCGCCTTGGCCGGATCGACCGAGGACAGCAGCTCGCTCAGAAACTCCGAGACCGCCACCGCCTTTGCCGCCTCCCGATCGGCGTGCGTGCGAGCGATCTCCGCCTCGGTTCGCAGGCTCCGTTCCCGGGCGAAACCGAAGCCCAGCACAGCGAGCAGGACCAACGCTGCGATCACCGCTTGCCGGTGCCGGCGGACGAACTTGCCCAGCCGATAGCCAAGCGTGGCCCTTCGAGCTCCGAGGGGAAGACCTTCGAGATACCGCTCGATGTCCCGGCCGAGCTCCTCGGCGGACGAATAGCGATGCTCCGGCTCGGGCCGCAGTGCTTCGAGGCAGATAGTCTCCAGATCCCTCGGAATCTGGCGCCATGACACGGAGGCATGCTCGGCTCCGTCAGTGTTCTCGCGCGCCTTCCGCGCGGCCCGCAGTGCGGCTCCCGGCGTGGTTGGAACCCGCTCCCGGATCTCGTCCGGATCCTTGGCAGTGCTCTCGAACGGTCGCCGCCCCGTCAGGAGCTCGTACAGAATGCCGCCCAGCGCGTAGACGTCGGTGGCGGTCGTCACCCGTTTCCCCAGCAGTTGCTCGGGTGCCGCGTAGTCCGGCGTCAGCATCTGCTCGCCGGTGCGGGTCCTTCCGCCCAGCTCGGAGTCCACCGCCAGCAGCTTGGCGATGCCGAAGTCGAGCAGCTTCACGTGCCCCTCGTGATCGACAAAGATGTTTCCGGGCTTCAGGTCCCGGTGCACGATCAGGTTGCGGTGCAGATAGCTGACTGCGTCGATCACATCCAGGAAGAGACGAAGCGTCTGATCGAGGGTGAGAGCGTGCTCCCCGCAGTAGCGGGTGACTCGTACGCCCTCGACGTGCTCCATCACGAAGTAGGGCCGGCCCTCTTCGGTGACACCGCCATCGAGGAGATGAGCGATGTTGGGATGGGAGAGCCGCGCCAGCAGCTGGCGCTCGGCCAGGAAGCGCGCCCGCATCTCGGGAGTCTCCATGTCGAGATGCAGGAGCTTGAGCGCCACTTCCTGGTCGAACTCACCGTCGACTCGAACCGCGCAGTAGACCACGCCCATGCCGCCGCGTCCGATGAGCTCGAGTGCTCGGTAGGGCCCGATCTCGACTCGTGGCCGGGCGGCACTCTCGAGCTCTCCCGGGGCGGCGGCGACGATGCTGCCGGCAAGCTCGTCGAAGTACTCGCCGGCCGCGTGATCCGAGGCCAGAAGCTCCTCGAGATCGCGGCGCAGGGCGCCGTCCTCGCCGCAGCACTCGTCGAGGAACCGTTGCCGGTCCGCGGGCGGCAGATCGACCGCGGCTTCGAAGAGATCTTCGAGCTGTGCCCTCGTGCCGGTCACCGCGGTCCTCGTAGCCTCAAACCGGAGCCGGCTGAAGCTCCCGGTACAGCCAAGCGCGCGCCAGCCGCCAGCGGCGTTTCACAGTGGTCGCGGAGACCGCCAGCGCCTCCGCGGTCTCCTCGACCGTCAGACCGCCGAAACAGCGGCACTCGACGATGCGGGCCAGCCGCGGCTCGCGCTCGGCCAGCTGGTTGAGGGCATCGTCCAAGGCCAGGAGCTCCTCACAGCGCTCCGCCGAGACCAGGCGCTCCTCATCGAGCGGCACCGGTCTGAGACCAGCGCCGCGCTTCCGGCGGCTGTGCCAGCGGGCGTTGTCGATCAGGACGCTGCGCATGGCCTTGGAGGCGACGGCAAAGAACTGGCGTCGATTCTCGTAGCCGCCTCCCGGGCTCCCGGCCAGACGGGCGTAGGCCTCGTGCACCAGGCTGGTTGTTCCGGGCGAGGGTTCCACTTGCCAGCGATAGCGGTTGGCGCGCGCCAGCACCTTGAGCTCGCGGTAGATGAGCGGCATCAGCTCCTCGAGGACGCGGCTCTGCTCGGCCTCACTGCCCTCGGAGAGCTGGTTCAGAAGCCGGGTGACCTCACCCGAGTCGGCGACACCGCCAGACGGCTGCAAATTGTCCCTCCATTCCGACTCCCGAGCCGCCCCCCCTGGGCCGGGCACGCCCGCGGCGCTCTCTCCCGACTGGGCGACCGTGAGCTCGAGCCGGATTCGCCACCACGCTAGCAGGAACATCGCTCCTTGAAACCGCCTAGACAGGTGGGCTGCGGGTGGTCCCCCGAGACTCGTTTTGTCGTTCGGTCAAGTAGGGAGAGACATTCAAGAAGAAGAACGATGAGCGGATCGATAGGGCTTTTTGGTAGGAGAAACTCATGAGACTTCGTTTTGCTGTGACCCTCGCGGCGACCCTCTCGACTCTGGCTGTCGCGGCACCCGTCCAGTCCACGGTCTACTACGTCGACGGCGACAAGGCCGCCTCCGGCACCGGAACCTCGTGGCACGAGGCGGTCAAGACCCTGGCGGAAGCCATCACTCTGGCCAACTCCTCGGACGAGATCTGGATCAAGAAAGGCACCTATCCGGTCACGTCGCAGATCATCTTCGCGTCCGAGGACATGGAGGTCTACGGCGGCTTCGCGGGTTGGGAGTCGGCGCTCAGCCAGCGCAACTGGGTGGCCAACCTAACGGTGATCGACGGCACCGGCTACGGCAACGCGTGCATCGCGATTGTGGCCGCGCCTGCCGGGCCGCCAGCGCAGCCTACCCTCGACGGCCTGACCATCAGGAACTGCAGCGGCTCCTTCCTCGGCGCCGGTGGTGCGGTCAACATCAGCGCCGGGCCGATCATCCCGGTGCCCGGACCGATCTTCCGCAACATGACCTTCCACGCCAACGGCAGCTCCGACCTGTCGACGGGCGGCGCGATCTCCAGCTGGCTCAGCAACTTCGTGGTCGTCAACAGCTCGTTCTGGGGCAACCAGGCCCACACAGGTGGGGCCATCTACGTCGACGGAGAGGTGAACCCGTTCATCACCAACAGCACCTTTTCGCAGAACAGCGCCGTGAAGGGCGGCGCGGTCGCGAGCAGCGAGTTCGGTGACCCGCCGTTGCCCACCATCACCAACAGCATTCTGTGGGGCGACACAGCGAGCGTCAGCGGCCGGGAGCTCCACGGCACTTTCGGCGGCGTCTCGTACAACGACATCAACCAGTCAGGCTACGGTGATGCGGGGGGCGGACCTGACGCAAACCAGAACATCCGGCAGGATCCTCAGTTTTTCGGCACCGTCCGGCCCCATCTGCGCGACACCTCACCGTGCATCGACGCCGGCTGGTCGAGCGCCTTCCACCTGCCCACTACCGACTTCGATGGCGACACCCGAATCATCGACGGCGACGGCAACGGAACCGCAACCCCGGACATGGGTGCCGACGAGTTCGTGCCGGGCACGCCCACCGGGATCTGGTACGTCGACCCCGCCGTGACCTCCTCCGGCCTGGGCAACACTTGGGCGACGGCGAAGAAAACGATCGACGAGGCCGTTACGGCGGCAGCCGGCGGCGACGAGGTCTGGATCAAGCAGGGGACCTACACTCCGAGCTGGCTCCAGATCAACAAGACCCTCGACTTCTACGGCGGCTTCGTGGGCGGCGAAAGCCAGCGCAAGGACCGCGACTGGACAACCAACCGGACGATCATCGACGGTGGTGGGACGACGACCACACTCTGGGTCGACGCCCCCAACGTGATCCTTGACGGTCTCGTCTTCCAGAACGGCGCAGATCAGGGCAACCCCTACACGGGAATCAACCCTCCCAGGATCCGCAACTGTGAATTCAGCGCCAATAGCGTCAGAGGCCTTTCCGGTCCCGCCGATGTCGACAACTGCCTGTTCAGCGGCAACACGGCGGCGATGGCGATCGGCGGCTCGGGCAGGTCGGTCGTCGACTCGGTCTTCGTCAACAACAGCTCCACCACGGGCCCGCCCATCGTCCTTTCAGGGGCCGTCGAGCGCTGCCTCTTCCTCGCCAACAGCAACACCAACAGCGGCTCCCAGAAGAATGGCGCAATTCGCACGGACGGCACCACGACCGTCTCCAACAGCCTCTTCGTCGGCAACTCGGCCAACGGCAGCGGCGGTGCGATCTACAAGGTGTCCGGGAGCGGGCTGACCGTCGAGAACACTACCTTCCACGGCAACTCGACTGGCGCCTGGGGCGGTGCGATCTGTGCCGACCAGTTCGACCCGGCTCCTATCACGGTGGTCAACTCGGTGTTCTGGGGCGACGTGGCGTCCGTAGCGCCCCCGGACAAGAAGGAGGTCTGCAGCCCGTACTCCATCACCTACAGCGACGTCAACCAGAACGGTTTTGGCGACGGCTTGGGGGGGGCGGACGCCAACGGCAACATCCGCTCGGATCCACTCTTCATCGATCCGGATGGCGCCGACAACGTCCTCGGCACCCTCGATGACAATCTGCGTCTCGGCACGGGCTCGCCGGCTGTCGACGCCGGCGACAATACCGGGATCGACACCTGCAGCAAAGATCTCGACGGCCTCCAGCGCTTCCTCGACGACCCCGGCGTGGACCCCGACACTGGCAACGGCACGGCGCCGATCATCGACATGGGTGCCTTCGAGCGCGGCGGCTCGGCCGAGCAATACACCCTGACCATGGCGGTCACCGGCAGCGGGTCGACGGATCCGACCATCGGTGCCCATTCCTTTCCGGTCTGCTCCGATATCACCGTGACCGCGATTCCCGGCGCCGGTTGGAACTTCAGCAACTGGACCGGCGACGTGCTGGATGCGAACTCGGCCATCACTTCGGTGAGCATGCTCGGCGACCGCTCGGCAACGGCCAACTTCTTCCGTCCGGTGACCGCCGACAGTTCGATCAGCAAGAGCAATCACCAGGAGGGTGTGACGATCGGCAGCTCGATCACTTACACGATTGTCGTCTCGAACGCCGGCCCGGATGACGTCATCGGCGCGCCCGTCGAGGATTCGGTTCCAGGCGACCTCACCTGCACCTGGACCTGTGCGGCTTCGGGCGGGGCGAGCTGCACGGCCAGCCCGGGCGGCAGTGATCTTGCCGACACCGTCGACATTCCGACCGGCGACTCTGTCACCTACACCGGAGAGTGCGACGTATCGGCCGCCGCCAGCGGAACGCTCGAGAACACGGCGACGGTGACCGTGCCAGCGGGCGGAACCGACCCTGATCCCGCCAACAACTCGGCGACCGACTCGGATACTCTGAGCAGCGATCCGCCGACGACTCGCGAGCTCTTTGGCGAAGTCACGGGGACCGAGACGTTCGAAGCGCAGCAAACCATCATAGTGACCAACTTCGTCGTCAAAGCCGGGGCGACGGTCACGCTTCGTGCCGGCCAGGCAGTGATTCTGGGGAGCGGGTTCGTGGTCGAGGACGGCGCGACGCTGATCATCGAGATCGATCCGACCCTCGCGCCCTGAGCTCGGCGCCCCGAGGTTTCCGTAGGACCCGAGTGCTCGAGAGATCACGTCAATCGAGCGGCAGAACGTGCAGCATCACCGCAAAGAAGTGGCAGGTGCTGCCCGCCATCACGAAGAGATGCCAGATGGCATGGTGATGGGGGAGCGACTTCCACCCGTAGAACACCAGCCCGCCCGTGTAGGCGATGCCGCCGGCGAGAAGCCAGATGATCCCGCCGCTCCCGATCCGCTCGGCCAGCGGCTCGAAGATGAACAGCGCCAGCCAGCCCATCCCGACGTAGACCAGAACCGACGCGACGCGAAAGCGTCCGGTGAGGAACAATTTAAGGACCACGCCGACCAGGGCGAGACCCCAGATCACCCCGAACACACACCAGCCGGTGGTCCCCTCGAGCACCACGAGGGCAAAGGGCGTATAGGTGCCGGCGATCAACAAGAAGATCGCCGAGTGGTCGATGATCCGCAGCACTCTCTTGGCGCGTGTGTGCTGGACACTGTGGTAGACAGTCGAAGCCAGGTAGAGAAGGGTGAGCGTCGCGCCGTAGACCGCACACGCCACGATATGGATCGGCTCGCCGTAGCGGCTTGCGAGAACGATCAGCACCGCCAGGCCGGCGATGCTCAAGCCCAGGCCGACGCCGTGGGTCACGCCGTTGACCAGCTCCGTGCTGAGAAGCCCGGGGTGGCCGGTGTGCTGCTCCGGGGTCGACGTCATTCGCTGAAGGAATGATACGCGAACGATGTCCTAGTCGGACGACCGAGACTAGGACTGCATGAGTTTTCGTGCACTGTGGATAACACGCGCTGCAGTGTCAACCCTGCAGATGGTCCGATTGTGTTACCCAGCTCGGATGACATGGATCGCCGGCCTCTTCTCCGGCACCTTCACGCGGGTGCGGCTCGCTGGTCGCCGATTCGCGGGCGGCTCCGGCACGAACCAGGCGTCGCTGGACTAGCTACCGCCTAGTCGGCGCCGCTGGCCGCCAGCGCTGGGCGGTCTTGTCGCCTTCCCAATCATCGCCTCTGCAATCTCGCCCGAGATCCTGTCGGCTGCCTGCCGCACGGGATCGGCTGCCAAGTGGGTGTAGCGCGGGGTAGTGGCCGCCTGGACATCGCTTTGCGCGCGCCTCCTGCCCGTTGGGGTGGCGCGTCTTCGTAACAACGGACGTAACATTTCAGGTTGCCTCGATAAAGGCACACCTGGGAAAACCCAGGGCCGCAAAGCTACGGGTCCTCGCCTCCTCCGCGCTGCTCCAGGCCCTAACGCTCAGCCACGAAGGACCCCAAGACTGCCGGGCTGCCGAAGGGTGGTTGGCCTGGGTTCGGGACTATGCCCGAACTCATTTGAGAGGAGGAAGGTAACGCCCAGAGACACAGCACGGGGTGAAGAAAGGTCGATGCGAAAAGTCGGGAGAGTCGTTCTCGCGGCCGTGGCGCTGTCGCTGGCGGCATCGGGGGTTCATGCCCAGCGTCTGCCGCTTCCACAACCGAATCCGGAGCGCGGCACGATCGCGGTCACGATGCGATGCAGGGCGCCCGCGGGTCCGAAGTCGCCCGCAGAGCAGGTCTTCTTCGTGCGACTCGCTGAGGACGTGGACATGCTCGCCGCCGAGAGCGTCATACCGTCGAACTTCTCCAAGGGAAAGCAGGTCCACCTGCTCAACTCAATCAGCGAGCTTTTCAATCGGCTCCGGTGGGATAAGGAGGGCCCATCATGATCAGAGTTCGACGGTCCATCACATGGGTGGCGTTGGTTGTCGGCTGCGTGACGCTAGCCACCTCGGTTCATGGCAAGACGCGACGCATCGAGATGCCGCACTATTCGTTCGCCAAACCCACTGAGCGAGGCTGGCGGGTCAAGCGCGTCCCCAAGCAGAACGAAACGACGACTCTCACCAGACAGGTCTCAAAGTCCACATTCCAGATCCAGGTGATGGTGAACATCATCCGGTTCCCGAGCTTGAGAGCGTCGACGCCCAAGGAGATCGCCGACGCCTTTCGCGGACATGAGGAGAGCACAATGATCCGATGGGGCGTCGAGCCGGGGCTTTACAAGCTCGAAGACCTCGTCATGGGCGAGACCGACATTGGCGGGAAGACTTTCTTTACGATGGACTATGTGGTCAAGAGTCAAGACGGTGCACAGATATCCAGTCTGTACCTCTGCTTCCCTCGCCCCATGGGCAACGAGTACTTCGTGATCACTCATTACTCCGAAACCCATCCCGACGGTCCCCCGCCTGCCGCGAGTCTCAGGGAGGACTTCGAGAAGCTCTTGGAGAGTCTGCAACTCGTTCGGTAGTCGGCTCCTGCGCGGATGGCGATTGGGAAGGCAAAGTGGAGACCAAGACCGCGCACGTTTTCTCCCGCCTTCTTTCGAAACAATGCGAAGCGGCCGACATTCTCGATATCAGCGTCCGCACGATCCAGGAATGGCGCCGAAAGGTGCGGATAGGGATTCGGGAGAGTCCCATCAACTTTGGTAGAGCGTCTCCCGAGCGAGAGTCTAGGAGCTAGAGGGTCCGATAAGCCGCGCTTCTCGGACCTCTTCTGTCGTTTCATGGGATCGTTTGAAGCAATAGGCGCGGCTTCGCGGAACCTTTTTGGTGGCTTCTTTCGAGGACTGGCGACCTACCCTACCGGCCTGGGATCTCCCACCCCGTCGGGCATTGCACCGTGTCATCCGAACGGTCAGCCTGAGGTGTCGGCCTCGCCGAGCGGTTGAGCTTGGGCAATAGTACGTCACTGCAAAAAGCCAGCCCCGTAAACCGCCGAGAGCTGCTCGTCGAGGATTCCTTTGCCCGAGCGACGGTCCGGGACAAGGAGATTTCGATGAGATTCCGAAACACGGGCCGGGTCCTGACCCTCGGTCTCGCACTCGCCGCAATCCTCGCGCAGGGCGCTTTCGCGGAAGTGCGCTTCCTTG
>JAAENP010000549.1 GCA_024224155.1 bacterium | reverse complement strand
TCGGTCCTCCACGCACGGAGGTCCTTCTTCAGCGCCTCCACGCCGAGCTTCTTGAACTCCTCCGCGTACTCGCACTCCCCGCCCACTGGCTCGCCCGAGGGAGGGTTCTGCTGGAGCATCTTCCGACCCAGCTGGTTCGGCCACCAGCGCTGGTTCGCCACGGCGCCGCGTGAATGAGATCCGCCCGTCACTGGGCATTTGCTTGCATCGTCTGACATGTTGGTTCTCCTTATCTTTGGCAGGTCTGTTCGTTTCGAGTTGCTCGGTCGGTATCGCTGTCGTTGCGCCTGTGTGGGACGTGTGAGACGGGGCCGGTCTCCGCTTCAATCCCCGACCGGAGTCGGGTCCTGGGCAAGACATTCGGGGCAGCGGCCCCAATAGATGACCTCTGCCTCGTCGATCTCGTAGCCCGAGTCGGCGGCGGCGGTCAGGCACGGCGCGTCACCGACTGCGCAGTCGACATCGACCATACGGCCGCAAGTGCGGCAAATCAAGTGGTGGTGGTTGTCGCCGACCCGGTCCTCGTAGCGCGCCGGCGACCCGGCCGGCTGGATGCGTCGGATGAGCCTCTTATCGGCCAGGATGCCGAGGGCGTCGTACACCGCCTGGCGCGAGATGACGCCGATCTCGTCCCGTACGACCTTGGCGACGTCGTCCGCCGTGCCGTGCGGTCGACCCGACACCGCCGCCAGAACGGCCAGGCGCTGGGCCGTGACCTGGACACCGTGTCGGCGGAGCAGATCGGCTGAGTCTTCGGACACCGCCGCAGTATGTATCCAGTTCTGGACTCTGTCAAGAACTTTGTCGAGTCCAGTTCCCCCGAGTGCGGCTCGGGTCCGCAATCGCCGCGCAAGATCAGCACGGGGAACCGGCTCTTGACATCCGGTCGTGGAGACTTGTAGAATGACCCTGCGGTCAGTAGAAGGAGTTGAAAGTCAGAATTATGACCGAAGAGACCAACAGGAGTGCAAGTCATCCGGAGATTCCGGACTTCAACCCAGGCGAGGGGCAACGCGGGGAAGACCTGCGCGGTTCGTCGCCCTTGCTCGAGGAGGCAAGAAAATGCGAACAAGAGTGTCTCTGAGGAATCTCTCCGTCTCGTTTCTCGCGATCGCCTTTCTGACCGCTGGGCCCGGTGCCGGCGAGGCGGCGCAGGAGGACAGCGCGCGCGGTTGGGTGTTGCGCGTCAGCCCCACGTGGATTGACTCGACCAACAGCGGCGGCTTCGTGGTCGGTTACGACGATGGGAGGACGGTAAGAGGGGTCGAGATGCGAGATGTCGGTGTCAGCGTCGCTGGCGAGTGCCGGCTATCGCCCCGTCTCGGTCTGGAGGTAGGCGTCCTGGCGACCTCGAGTCTCGTCGGCGTCCGAGTTCGGGATGGCGCCGTGGTCGGCGCCGGCACATCGAGCTACTACACCCTCATCGTGGGTCCGGACATCCACTTGACGCCGGACCATCCGGCCGACTTCTTTTTCGGGCCGTTTCTGGCCTTCACCGATCGCGCCGACGTCGGCTTTCACCACGACAGGATCGGCGGCGATTTCGGCTGGGGTGCGATTCTCGGAGTCGACATACCGGTTGGCGAGCGTGGTTGGCGAGTGTGCCCCAGCGTCCGGTACGTCGAGACGAATCTCGACGGCACGAACGGCAACGGTGATCGCTTCGACCTCGACTTCGATCACACGGCGGTTGGAGTCGGCTTCGGCTACCGCTGGTGACAGACGACGTGTCTGCCCGCGTCACCCCGTCGTCTCCCGGATGGCCTCCGATAGGGCCGGTGCCCCGTCGCGGTTGTGCTGGACGCGGGTAGAGCTCTGGGGCGTCGTTGACACGGGGCACGCCGTCTCAATACACTGACCGGGCAGTCAAACTGACGAACGCTCGATCAAGACATGCCCGTTGACAAGACGAAAGAACAAGTCGTTCAGGAGTTCCGGACCCAGGCGATCGAGGCGGCGGCGGTCCGCGTGATCGCCGAAAAGGGCCTCGCCGGAGCGACGATGCAGGCGATCGCCGAGGAGGCAGGAGTCGCCAAGGGTACCCTCTACCTGTATTTCGAGAGCCGGGCCGACCTCTTGCAGAAGGCGGCGGAAGCGACCTTTTCGGAGATCCTGGAACGGCTGGAGGCGGTGTTTGCCCAAGAGCTGCAGTTCGCCGACAAGATCCGGGCTCTCGTCCAGGCGCAGCTCGAGTTCGTTGACTCTCACCGGGATTTCTTCCGCCTCTACGTCGCGGTCCGCTATGCGGGGAGCGATATCGCTGAGGGTTCCCGCCTGGAGCGGCCGACGATCAGCCAGTTTCAGACCTACATGCGACGGCTGACGGAACTCCTCGCTGAAGCCGTCAAGGCCGGTCACCTGGGGAGCGTCGACCCGACAAAGCTGGCTCTCTTCATGACCGAGGGGATCAACGCAATTCTCCTCCATCGGTTGGAGGAGGCTGAGCCACCCGAGGCGGAAGCCGAGGCTGCCTGGATCACGGATTTCCTGGTGGGGCGCAAATAGTCGGCCGAACTTCCGCGTGGGTCGCAATCCCTTCAGATGCCCGCAGCGACCTGGAGAGTGATGAGAAGACCGTCGAGGTGGGCGGCTCCCGGTTGGAGTCGCTGCTGGTCGACCCAGGTGGTCTCGAGCGTCAGCTTGTTGGCGGCGCCATGGAGGTAGTAGTTCGCGCCCAGGCCGTAGATGCGGGTATCCCACAGGCCGGGCTCGTCGGGACTGATGGACTGGAAGTGGGCAAACGGTTGGAGCGCGGCGGAATCCTCCGAGCGTCGAATCAGATACCCCGCCTTGATCGCCAGGATGGCTCCGTCATCGCCCGGCCGAAGCGCGGTGTTGGCGATCGCGTTAGCGCTGTTGTCGACGGAGATGTAGGAGGTCTCGAGGGTGAGGCTGCCGCGTGTCGAGGGTTCTTCGTAGAGGAGGTCGAGGGTCCACGCGCTGTAGTTTTCGCGTTTTCCCCCGAGGACGAGATCCGACTGGCCATCCCGGCCGATGCCCAAAGAAAGCACTCGTTTGCTGCCGCGATAGGTACCCGAGTTGAACCAGGAGGTCTCCGGCTCGAAGAAGCTGTAGACGAGACGCCCGGCGAGTCGCAGATCGCCGCCGGGGTTCCTCGATGCGCCGCTCACGCCCTGGCCGACCATCAGCCGGTACTGCAGTTTGTCCTCGAGAACGTTCCCCCAAAGGGTCAGGGAGTCGTCGCGGCCGACGATGCTGGGATAGAAGATGCTGCCGCGGTAGCCGCCTTGTGCCCAGTCGAGCTCCAGGTTCAGGAGCCCCTTGGTGGAGGTGGTTCCGTAGTTGCGGGTGAAGGGCACGTACATACGACCCATCTGGAGTATCAGGTCATCGTCGTGGAGCTTCAAGTTGATCCACCCGTCGCGCAGGGCGAGTCCCGAGCCGAGGCCCACGCCGGAGTTGCCCGGGAGTCCTTCCTGGCCCAGGCGATCGCCGGCAATGTGCGCGAAGAAGCCCAGCTGTGGATTGACGGTGCCTCGGATCGAGAAGTAGACGCGCCGCAGGAGAAAGTCGCTGGAGTCCCCGGCACCGCTCTCGGGATTGTCGTCCGAGATGTTCTGGTACCACCCCTGGGTCCAGAAACCGAGGTCGAGGCTCAGTTCGTCTTTACGAAAGACCTCGACGGCGGCGGCCGAGCTCGAGAGAAATCCCGCGAGAAGGGCGGCTGATGCGAGTCGGATTGTGAACGAGCTCATGGGGTTCTCTCTCAGAACACCAGGACCCGATCGGCCGATCGGGTCCACTCCGACAGCTCGTCGAGAGTGCTGCGCCGGGTCCCTTCGGCCAGCTCGCCGTCCGCGACGCCACGAGCTTTCATGCAGGTTCCGCACACTCCGACTTCGCCACCGCGGCGAGTGACCGCCCGCAGCATGACCTCGATGTTGTAGTAGCCCTTGGGCACGGCTTGCCCTCGTTTGGCGCACGAGGCGGCGTCGCCGATCAAGAACACGCGCACCTGTTGGTCCGCCTGCTTGGCCACCGAGCCCGCGAGTCGCAGGCCGTTGTAGGAACGCTCGGTTCCGTACGGAGGATCGTTGAGAATGAAAAGGGTTGTGCTCACGAGCTTCCGCTCCTTTCCGCCGTGCTGGAGGACTCGGTGGCGTTGCGTTCGCCGATGGCGTAGCGACCTGTGCCCCCGGTGAAGGGCAGGACGAGCAGGCCGAGAAGACCTCGCGGTTCGGGTTGTTCGAGCTGCTCGACGCCGAGCTGCATCCCCTCATGGCCGGCTCGAGGCTGGGCGCGGTAGGTGCCGAAGAGCCGATCCCACCACGGTAGGTTGAAGCCGAAGTTGCTGTTGCTTTCGTCGATCTCGACCGAGTGGTGGACGCGATGCATATCGGGAGTGACGAGGATCCAGCGCAGCCAGCGGTCGAACCCGATCGGGAGACGGACGTTGCCGTGATTGAACATGGAGGTTGCGTTGAGCAGCACCGCAAAGAGAAAGACCGCGGCGGGCGGTGGGCCGAGGGCCGCGATGACCGCGAACTTGATGACGATGGAGAGGACGATCTCGACCGGGTGGAAGCGGATTCCGGTGGTCAGATCGAAGTCCTGATCCGAATGGTGGACCATGTGGAGGCGCCAGAGTACGGGCACCGCGTGGAACATGACGTGCTGCAGGTAGATGGCGAGATCGAGGAGAATCACGGACGCGATAACGGCGAGGGCGAAGGGGAGATCGATCCGGTGGAGGAGCCCCCAGCCCTCGCTCTCGGCGACAAGAGCGAGACCCACGGCTGCGGCCGGGAAGAGAAGGCGCACCAGAAGCGAGTCGACAACCGAGATGCCGAGATTGGCGAACCAGCGCTTAGAACGCGACTGACCGAGGTCACGGCGTTCGGCGATGAGCTCCCACAACGCCATGATCGCGAAGACCGCAGTGAACGAGCCCAGCCGGAGGGCGGGCTCGTGCGAAAGGAGCCAGTCCGTCACGACTGGGCTCCAGCGGCTTCGACCTCGAGCCCGTGGGCGCGCCAGTCGGGGACCCCGTCCTCGAGCCGCGCGGCCTCGAAGCCTTCCTTGCGGAGAAGACGTACCGCGTCAATCGACATGACGCAGTAGGGGCCCCGGCAGTAGGCGACGATCTGCTTGTCCCGGGGCAACTCCGCGAGGAGGCCCTCGAGTTCGGAAAGTGGTGCCGAGAGAGCCCCCGCGATGTGCGCGGTTTCGTATTCCTCACGCGGCCTGACATCGAGAACCAGCGCCTCGCCGTCGCGAACTCGGCGGATCAGCTCTTCGCGATCGACCGGCTCGAGGGTCTCTCGCGACTCGAGGAAGTCTCGCGTAATCGCCTCGACCTCGGTGAGACGCAGCTCGGCGAGCTCTCGCAAAGTGCGGAACAGATCGCAGACTTCATCGCCCGCCAGGCGGTAGGTCACGTAGGTGCCCCGCCTCTCGGTCTCGACCAGGCGGGCGCCGTGTAGCAGGCGCAGGTTCTTGGACGTGTTGGCGACGCTCTGGCCGGCTTGACGAGCCAAGGATTCGACCGTCCGCGGCCCCTGGCACAGGAGGTCGAGGAGCTCCAGACGGGTCGGGCTGGCCACGGCCTTCCCCAACCTGGCGAGCTGGTCGTAGATGGCGTCTTTGTACTGGCGGTTGGAGAGAGTCATTTGCTGGCCTTTCTCAACTATTCAACGGATAAGTTGATCATGAACGTCAGCGACTCTCATGTCAAAGCACAGCTTCAGTGCCAGTAAAGGAAGCACGTGAAGGAGGCCTTTCACGGCGTTCAACAAAAGTGCATTTTCCTGCATCGACCGATACCGATTCTTGAACCGCGTCGGGTCCGCAGCAGAGGCAAGAAAGCCAAGCCGCAACACGCCGTCTTACCGCACTGCAGCAGAGAAAAATCCGCGGGACTCGGACGATGCACTCTCTTGAATCTCGCACGCGCTTCCGGTGTAGCTGTTTCTGATGAGGCAAGTAAAATAAAGCCCTATTTTTCAACTGTTTATGGGTCCAAGACGTTCCGTGTTCATGGCATCCGACTTGCGTTATTGGTTCTGACATGAACGGACGAGAACTACTGAAACTACCTCAGTCCGAACCGGTTGCTTGACCCGGAGCGGCACGCCGTTCCTCTCGAGCCCCGGCCCCCAGAGAGTTGGAAGCTTCTCACTCCTCTTTGGCGGATCGACCGTCGGGAGGACACACATCAACTGGAGGTAAGAAAATGAGTTCCAGATTCAGCAAGAGCTGTCTCGGCATTGCGGCCGCGGCTCTGTTGCTGCTCTCGATGCCGGCCCTCGCGCAGGAGCAGACGGGTAGCATCGAGGGTGTGGTGCGGGATTTTCAGGGCGAGATCCTGCCGGGCGCCTCCGTCGAGGCGACGAGCCCGAACCTGGTCGGTACGGCAGTCGCGGTCACCAACGGCCGCGGTTTCTTCCGCTTTCCGGCCCTTCCCCCTGGCGTCTACAACGTGGTCGCGATACTCGAGGGGTTCGCGCCCTCCGGAGCCAGCGACGTCGATCTCGGCCTGGGCGCGGTGCTGAGTATCGAGTTCAAGCTCGAGCCCGGCGCCATCACCGAAGCCATCACGGTAACCGGTGAGTCGCCCCTGATCGACGTTCGGCAGAGCGCGACGGCCACCAGCCTGAGCGCGGAGATGATCGAAGTGCTGCCCAAGGGACGGGACTTCACCTCGATCGCGGCCTACACCACCCACGCTGCCGCCGAGAATTCGGCAGGTGGCATCCAGATCACCGGTTCCAGCGGCGCCGAAAACCGTTTCATCATCGACGGAATCGACACCACCGACCTGCAGATCGGCACTTCCGCCAAAGACCTGATCACTGACTTCGTCGAGGAAGTGCAGGTGAAGGCCAGTGGCTACGCGGCCGAATACGGCGGCTCGACCGGCGGCGTTCTGAACGTCGTCACCAAGAGCGGCGGCAACGAGTTCAAGGGCGACGTGCGCGCACTGTACACCTCGGACTCGTTCGCGGGCGATGGGCGTCCGACCCTGCAGCTCAACGTCGACGACCCGGACATCGCCGAGCACGTGACCTATCCGAAGGACAGCTTCGATCAGCTCGAGCCCGGTTTCTCGCTGGGCGGACCGATCGTCCGAGACAAGGTCTGGTTCTTCGCCAGCTATCAGCCGCAGGAGATCAACTCCGACCGCACCATCGAATTCACCACCGGTGAGGTCAAAACTTTCAGCCAGGACCGGCGTTTCGACTTCGCCACTTTCAACGTCAGCGGCAACATCGGCTCCAAGGCCCTGTTCAAGGTGGGCGGCAACTTCAGCCCCTACGAAGAGGACAATATCTACCCCGGGCGCAACGGCCGCGAGAACCCGGACGCCAACTACAACATCGACGAGGACAGAGAGAACCAGTCCTTCTCGGGCTACCTCGACTATCTGCCGACCTCGAACCTGATGTTCAGCGTTCGCGGCGGCCTGTTCGAGTACGACCTGCGCGAGATCGGCGTTCCCACCGACCTCAGGCAGAACTACTCGACGCTCGGCGCCAACGCCTGCGAGGCGTTCCCCGAGCTGCCGTCCAACCTCTGCAACCCGCCCGGCTGGAGCAACATCTCGACCAACGACGGTACCGCCTTCGACGTCTTCCGTCGCAGGAGTGCCGCGCTCGAGGGCTCCTACTTCGCCGAGGCGCTGGGCGACCATCGCTTCAAGGCGGGGCTGCAGTACAACGAGATCTCGAACCTGGTGCTCGACGGCTATCAGGCTCCGCGCATCCTCTACTACTGGGATCGCAGCTACACGACGACCACCGGCGAGCAGGTGCGCGGTGAGTACGGTTACTTCCGCGTGCTTCAGATTGCCACGCAAGGCGACGTCGAGAGTGAGAACCTCGCTCTGTTCATGCAGGACAGCTGGGCGGTCAACGACCGGTTGACCCTCAACCTCGGCCTGCGTGCGGAATCGGAGAAGGTGCCGTCCTTTGCCGGACCGGAGGCGATCACAGGGGTTCCCGAGACCGCCATCGACTTCGATTTCGACGACAAGCTGGCGCCTCGTCTGGGCTTCGCCTACGACGTCAAGGGTGACGGCGTGTGGAAGGCCTACGGCAGCTACGGTGTGTTCTATGACATCACCAAGCTCGAGATGCCGCGCGGCTCGTTCGGAGGCGACAAGTGGGTCGACTTCTTCTTCACCTTCGACAACTTCGATATCGGTCTGAATGAGTCCGCCGCCTGCGTCTTGGAGACCAACACGCTCAGCGACAACCCCGTTTGCGGGGCCGGGCAGCTGATCGAGGCGGTCGACCGGCGTCATCCGTCGAACGATCCCGATGACCCGACGATCGATCCGAATCTGAAGCCCATGGAGTCGCGCGAGTACACGCTCGGACTCGAGCGCGAGCTAGGTCGCAACATGTCGGCAGGGTTCCGCTACGTCCACAAGGAGCTCCGGCGGACGATCGAGGACATCGGCGTCCTGGTGCCCGGTGTCGGCGAGGTCTTCTACATCGCCAACCCCGGTGAAGGCGTCGGCCGCGACATCTTGGGTCCCGACTTCCCCAGCCAGCCGAAGGCCGTGCGCGATTACGACGGCCTCGAGCTCGAGCTCACCAAGCGCTTCTCGGACAACTGGTCACTGCACGCGAGCTACCTCTACAGCGAGCTCGAAGGTAACTATGCCGGCCTGGCGAGCTCGGATGAGGTGAGCGGCTATGCGCCCGACACCGCCAATTTCGGCATCGGTCGCAGAGCGCCCAACGTCAACCGTTACTTCGACGCCCTGCAGCAGAGCTTCGATCAGAACGGCAATCCGGTTTTCGGCAAACTCGCCACCGACCGGCCGCACCAGTTCAAGGCTCAGGGGCTGTACCGGTTCAACACGGGCACCTCGCTCGGCGTGAACCAGTACCTGGGCAGCGGTACCCCGGTGTCGCGTGAGCTCAACGTCGCTCCCGGCCTGCCCTTCTACCCCGATGGGCGTGGCTCCGAAGGACGCACGCCGACGCTCACCCAGACCGACCTCTACCTGGCACACCAGTTCGAGTTCGACAGGTACGCGCTCGAGCTGAACATGAACGTGCTCAACCTCTTCGACGAAGACACCCCACTGGTGGTCTGGAACGTCCAGACGACCGCGGAGGATCTGCCGCTTTCGGAGGAAGAGTTCTTCGCCGGTTTCGAGGCCGATCAGGTGATCGCCGACAACGACGTCCAGCTCGATCCGCGCTTCGGCCTGAACGAAGTGTTCCAGGCTCCGCGTGAAATCCGCTTCGGCGTCAAGTTCATCTTCTAACAGCCGACTTGCCGGCAAGGCGCTAAATGGCGAGGGCCGAAACGGTCCTCGCCGTTCTTCTTGGCGGCATCCTCACCGCCGGCTCGTAATGGCACACCCCTGCTCAAGCAGAAGATGCGGATGGATCCGAAATGCGTCGGTGCTTTCAAGACCGGTTTGGCAGACGAATAGTGGCTGGGTATTGGGGCCCCGACCTGTCAAGGCCTCAACCTCCAAGGCCGACCAGCACTCCGAGCGAAGCAAGGTCGATGTCATCGCCGGCGACATCGAAATATCTCTCCCACTCGACTCGAATCTCGGTGCGGTTCGCTGCGCGGTATTGGAGGCCGATCCCCAAGGTGGCATCGGTGCCGGACTCCGAGCGGGTTGAGTTTCCGAACTGGTTGATCGTGGTCAGATCCGCTTTCCATGCAGTTGCGCCGGCCTTGGCCAAGAAGATGGCGCGCCTTGTCAGCGGCAGGGTGCCGACGATTGCAGCCACGGCCGCGTGCGGCTCGTCCAGATCGATGCTCACCGGTCCTTCGCTAAGTCGGGTGCCCGAACCGTCCGAGGACACGAAGAGGGTCGTTTCACCGTCGACATCGTTGTTGAGGTCGACGTAGCCGAGCTCGATCGAGAGGTGTCGACCCAGTCGGCGACCGCCGAAGAGCTTCCAGCCGGTGTCTGAATTGTCGACGGTGGCGTCGCGGATCGAGCCGTCGGAAAGGTCTTCGACGCCGTGGTGGAGGGAGGAGGCCCCGTAGCTGCCGCCGGCGTACCACCGGTGCGGAATTTCGGCTGGGAACGAGGCGGTGGTGGAGACTGTTATCAGGAAGACAGCGATTCCGAGAGTCTTGTTTGTGGTCATTTCTTTATCCAGTAGGGTTGCCGGCCTGTCGAAGCCGGCGGTGAAGTGTGTTTTGGGGATTCGTCAACGAACCGGCTCGATCGGTGCGGGTTCGGTGCTGGGTTCAGAAACTGTCTGTCGGTTGCCCGAGCCTCGATCACATGACGAGCGGTGCTGAGCAGGGCGAGCGTCAGGGCGCGGGAATCCTGGCGGGTTAGGAAGTGGTCGTCGCCCAGCAGAAGCAGGGTCCGAGAGCCCGGGAGGATCTGATCGGTGAGAAGGGCGAGACCGTCGTTCGGTTCCAGGCGCCGCAGCTTGCGGTAGCCGCCCTTGGCTTGCCTCGAGACGTCGCCACTCAGGGGCACAGGCACCACGTTGATGATCGGTAGGTCCGGAGGCAGGCTGAGGTCGGCGAGCCGCTGTCGTGACTCGAGCGTGCGCAGGCTCCGGACTCCATCCGGTTTCAGGTTGTTCCACCAAAGGGCCACCTTGACCAACCACCACCGCGAGGGCCGCAGCGCCCGGTCGGCGAGCGGGCTGCCACCCAGCAAACCGCCGATGTTGATCCACGCAACGACCGGTCGCGCTTCCTCGCGCTCGAGTAGCCGGCCGAGGGCAAGGGCGACCTCCGGACCCCCCTTGCTGGCACTCACGATGAGGATGCGCTCGTCTCGAAGCTCGCGAAGAGTTGCCGCGATCTGTCTGGCGTTGCTCTCGACCGAGCCGGCTTCGTCGGTCTCGATCAGTCGATTGGAGACTCCCATCTCAGTCAGTTGGCTTCGCGGGACGGCGAAATCGCCGCCCGTCTCCGGGTGGCTCAGATAGAGGAAGCCGGGTACGAACAGTACGGTCGGTTTGCTGGTCCGGTTGGCACGTGCGACTGTCTGTCGTTTTCGCAGTTTCGCCAGCTCGCGGGCATAGATCGCGTCAAGCTCTGCGTTCTCCGGGTTGGCGAGAACCGACCGTGCCAAGAGAAGTGTTGCGAGATCGACGGAGTGGCGCCGGGTGACCTCCTGAAGCTCCTCGCGGGCGAGGATCGAGGAGACCGCGCGGCGATCGAGCCGAGCGAGCTCTGTCGGGAGGGCCGGGGCGGGGTCCCTATCCCTCGATGGGGGCCGCCGGAGAAGCCAGGCCAGATACTCGGTTGCCTCGTCGGAGTCGACTCGGCTTCGCAGAAGCTCCTGGCCCGAGGAGATCTTCGACGAGCTCTCGGCGACCGGTGTTGCGCCGCACGAGAGGGCGGCGATCAGGTGGAGTAGTAGAAGGGCGGTGAATCTCATGGCCGGATGCCTTTGTTGTAAATTGACTGACGGAGCCAGTCATTTATTAGTCGTGTCTTTCCCGTTTGTGTCTCCTCGGGTCCAGTAAGACGCTTTCGATGCGGCCTACGCGGCCACCAGGCTGTTCAGGAGCAGGCCCACGACATTCGTTCGGACAGTCTCGCTGTCCGGCAGCGTCTCTGGGTCGGGGTCGCGGTGACAGTGCCTTGCGAAGAGCGTGACGTTCTCGATCAGGAACCTCGCCGATACGACCGGCGAGCCGGCGTCTCGAAACTGGTCCGAACCTACTCTCGAGGCTACGTACCGGGTGTACCTTTCGAAGAGCCCACGGCGAAACCGGAAGAAGACGAGCTGGACCTCTCGGGGCAGATCGGGCATCGATCGCTCGAGTGCGTCGGCATGTCCTCTGGTAGCTGCGGTCGTCTCCCAAAACTCCCCGAGGATCTCAGCCAGCTCGCTGCGTGGGTCGTCGGCCGCGTCCTTGGTGAGCGCCTGCTCGAGTGCGGGAAGTGCAAACGTGCGATGAAGCTGGCGATCGAGGCGCGCGGCGAGCTCCTCGGTCGCGACCGCGGGGACCGGCAGGTCGCTGGGGAGCTCGACCGGCTCGGGGTCGGCCCCGCGCTCGATCAGAAGGCCGAACAGGGCTTCCTTACTTTCTACATAGTTGTAGAGGGTTCCCTGAGAGACCTCCAGGACTCGTGCCACGTCCGACATCCGACTCGAACTGAAGCCCTTGGTGCCAAACACCTCGAGGCCGGCCGCGATCAGGCGGTCCATGAAATCTTGGGGGCGGGCGCGAACCATGAGTGGGATCATAAAGTGAATGACTCAATCAGTCAATAATACGGAAGACCTCTTCGGAGGTTTCAGAAGGGAATAGAGCAAAGTCAACAGGGTGGATCTCGTTTGAGCGGGAGCAGCCGTCGAACAACCGGCGAACGATTAGCTCGAAGGTGTTGACAGTGACTCCTGGCCTGGGTACACTAGGCGCAACTAGGGCGTAAGTAGGATCCACCAACCTTTAAGGAGAGCGGAAGATGTCCAATTCCATTGCCGAGTCCCTGATCGCAGACATGAAGCAGGAGGGCAAGTACTCGCGCGCCATCCTCGGGGCCGTGCCCGCCGAT
>JAAENP010000548.1 GCA_024224155.1 bacterium | reverse complement strand
GAGCGATTTCCAAGGTCCTGTGGGAGGGCTGTGGAAAAGTGGCTCGGCACTTTTCCAAGCGAAGCGCCAGCCCTTCCATAGGACCGTCAGACGCGGCAGCTTCCACAGGTCATGCCTCATGCGCCTGTCTCTCGATCTTCTTGGCGAGTCCGGTAGCTCTCGACATTAAACTCGAGGACGACTGAGTGATGGACGAGACGGTCGATCGCCGCCGCGGTGGTCATCGGGTCCTTGAAGATCCGATCCCACTGGCTGAAGACCAGGTTGGAGGTGATCAGCATCGAGCGACGTTCGTAGCGCTCTGCCATCAGGGTGAAGAGCACCTCGACCTGCTCGGCGTCCTGCCGGACATAGCCGATGTCGTCGAGGATCAGCAGCTCGAATCGGTCGAGCTTGCGCAGGGCTCGCGGCAGCTCGAGGTCGCGCTTGGCCGCGAGCAGGTCCTGCACCAGCTTGTAGGTCGGGATGAAAAGCACCGAGTGGCCAGCCTCGACCAGCGCATGCCCCAGAGCACAGGCGCTATGGGTCTTGCCCGTGCCGGGCAGGCCGAAGGCGAGCACGTTGACGGCCTGCTCCAAGAAGGCGCCTCCGGCGAGCTCGCGCAGCTGACGGGCCAAGGGCCGGGGCAGACGACGATCGTCGAAGGCCGCGAACGTCTTGCCCGGCGGTAGCTTCGCGGCGCGCCGCAGACGCTCCACACGACGCGCCCGGCGGTCCTCTTGCTCCATCTCGAAGATCTCCAGCAGCAACGGCAGGATGTCCTCCTGGCCGGCTTGCTGCACCCGCGGCACCAGCTCCGCGGCGATCGTCGACAGTCGGAAGGCCTGCGCCAGAGCGCCGAGTTGCTCCCCGGCTTGCTCCGGTGTCGGCATCGTTGGCTGGCTCATCGCCCGGCTCCCAGGTAGCAAGCGTCGTAGACCGACAGGTCCGGCTCGGGAATGTGCACCGCCGGCACCGTGATCGGCTCGGGCTGCGCCAGCGCTTTGACCGCCACGTAGTCGAAGCGCTCGCCAGCTTCCAGCAGCAAGCTCAAAGCCTGCTCGACGTCAGCCTCAAAGGTGCTGGCCGCCAGGTGCAGAATCCGCACATACTCCACGTCGGCCCGCTCCCCGCGCCAGCGGCGTAGTGCGTCGTAGGCACGACGAAACACCAGCGACGGGAACAGCTCCTCGCGGTAGCAGTAGCGCGCAAACGCCCCCGGCTTGCGCACCAGCGACCAGATGACGTGGCGGTAGTCGATGCGTACCACCTGATCCCCGCGCAGCCGCGGCATCGTCTCCACGCGCCGACCGCGGTAGTAAACCTCGAGGTGGTTGGCATACTGGCGCACCTCCACCTCGTGGCCGATCAGCCGCGACGGCACCGAGTAGGATCGTTTGCCGAGGCGTAACGTCGACCAACGCCGCACCTTCGGGCGGTACGTCGTGTACGACGGCACCCGCGCCGACGGTAAGGCTCGCAGGCAAGACTTCTCCACAGCAAGCTCGGCGGCCTGCGGCCGGTTGATCGTGCGCTCGATCACTTCATCGACGAACGCCTGGTACTGCGCCACACTGAGGAAGTCCCGGTTGCCGCGCAACACCAGCGCCTGGGTCAGCGCCTGCTTGACCAGGTCGTTGCTCTTCTCCGCCACCCCGTTCTCGTGCGCTTCGCCTGGGCGAATCCGCGTCGAGCGCAGCCCGTAATGATCCAGCACGCCCTTGAAGCGCCGTGTCAGCGACCGTCCACCGCTGCGCTTCAGCTCATGCGTCGCCGCCGACAAGTTGTCATGGCGAGCGATCTCCGGGGCTCCGTCTAGCTCCCACAGCGCTCCCTGCAGACCCTCCACCATCGCCTCGTAGGTCTCCCCGAACGCCACCTGCGCCCACGTCCAGCCGCTACAGCTGAGCTTGAAGACGAACAGCAGGTGAACGAGCAGTTCCCCGGCGATGCGCACGTCCAGCTTTGTCGCGCGGGTGAAGTCGAACACCCCCTCGCGACCGGGCGGGTGATCTTGTGGGAAGAAGACTTCTTTCTCCGGACCCGACAACGCCCGCCAGTCGCGCACCCGGCGCTCCAGGGTCCGGCGCTGGCCTGGCTTGAAACGGCCAGGGTAGAGCGCCTCCAACTCCTCGAAAATCGTCTTCGCCTGGAGCTCGCCTTTGCGGTCCGCCTCCAGGAGCGGCACCACGTCTTGCTCCCACACCTCCGCGTAAGGGTCCGGACGCGTGCGCCACCAGCGTGGCTGGCGAGCCTCCGACGGCATCGGGCCTTGCTCCCACTTGCGCGCGGAACGCACGCTCATCCCGGCAGCTGCCGCCGCCGCTTCTTGGCTCTTACCTTCCATGCGCTTTTGCCTCAGTAGTCGAACTTGATGGTCTGTGATCATCGGCCGATGCTGGCAGCATCGCCCGCCATGTCCAGGGCTGGCTCATGCGCTGACCCCGTGCCGCTCGAAGAACTCCTCGCGCAGCTCCTCCTCGCTCGTCCGAGCAACCTTCTGCAGGTTGGCGATCGCCTCGGCCAGAGGCTCCATATTCACCAGCTCCACGATGCCGTACAGCTCTGCCGCCACCGTCCGCGGCACACGCTCCCGCCGCATCTTGCCGACATCGATCGGCAACACCACGGACTCACCGATCTCGAACAGCCGCTGATCCAGCGGGCG
>JAAENP010000547.1 GCA_024224155.1 bacterium | reverse complement strand
TTTCGCTGCAGCTGCTACCACCCGCTCCAGTTCGGAGACCTGGAGCGGGCGGTGCTGCGCGAGGGCAACGTCCACAGCGCCGACGACTGGCGCTCGGTGCTCGAGCCGGTGGTGGCTCGATACCGTGATGAGAAGCTCCGACGCTTCTTCCGAGGCGACGCCGCCTTCGCCAACCCGGACGTCTACCGCTTCCTGGAGCAGGAAGGCTTCCTGTACGCCATCCGCCTCCCGGCCAATCGGGTACTGCAGCGCGAGATCGAGCACCTGCTGACGCGCCCCGTGGGCCGTCCGCCGAAGAAGCCGATCGTCTGGTACGAGAGCTTCTCGTATCGTGCGGCGAGCTGGGACAAGCCGCGCCGCGTGGTGGCGAAGGTGGAGTGGCACCGGGGGGAGCTGTTTCCCCGCGTGGGCTTCATCGTGACCAACCTGCGCCGGGACGCGGAAGGAGTGGTGAGGTTCTACAACGGGCGCGGCGTGGCGGAGCAGTGGATCAAGGAGGGCAAGAACGCGGTCAAGTGGACGAAGCTGTCCTGCCACGACTTCGTGGACAACCAGGTCCGTCTGCAGCTCTTTGCGCTGGCGTACAACCTGGGGAACTTCCTGCGCCGGCTCGCTCTCCCGCCCGGGGTCAGCCATTGGTCGCTGACGACCCTTCAGAGCAAGCTCATCAAGATCGGCGCGAAGGTCGTCTCCTCGGCCCGGTACGTCACCTTCCAGATGGCGGAGGTGGCGGTGCCCCAGCGGCTCTTCCGGGCCATCCTGCGCCGAATCTCCCGGCTCATGCCGCCTCTCCTGGAGCCGGGATGATGGAGCCGACACCGAGTATCCCAGGAGTGCTCGGCGAGTACCCGGACCGGTGCGTTCGGACACAGCGAAGGGGTCGGAAAGACGGTCGAGTCAGCGGTTTTCGCCCGGAGTTCACGCCCGCCGCAGCCTCGCCGGGGGTGGAATCACCCGAGACGAGGCAGGAAGAGTGGTCTTCTTGCCCTAACCCTGCGTCAGAGAACTCGTGAGAGAGCCAAATGGCAAATCTCGGTTAAGGAGAAGAGAAAATATGGATGATAAACTGACCCAATTCTTCAAATTACTCGACGGCCGGCAGATCTGCTTCGCGGAATACGGAAACCCGAAAGGCCGGCCGCTAATCCTCGTCCACGGTACTCCCAACTCGCGGCTGCTCTGGGACTTCATGCTCGATCCCGACAGTATGTCGGATCTTCGCATGATCGCACCTGACAGGCCGGGCTACGGACAGACCGAATATGTCCACGGTGTAACCACCTTGGAGAACTGGCCTGGCGACCTGACGGCGCTGACCGATTCGCTGGGATTGGATAAATTCGCCGTGTACGGAGCGTCCGGCGGCGGACCGTATACCCTTGCGTGCGCCTGGAAAATCCCGGAACGGTTGACTGCGGTGGGAGTCTTCGGCAGTGTCGGTCCGCTTACACCTGAAACAATTCAAGGCGCGGCCGGTCCGGTCCGGGCTCTATGGGCAAAAGCGCCGAAGGTTCCCGGGTTGTTCAAGCTGCAGATGAGGCTGTTCGCCTGGCTGGCGAAACGAGCGCCTGGTCTTTATCGGAAGATGATACTCAGTGAGTTCAGCGAAAAAGACAGAGAAGACTACGAACGCCTCGGAGTCGGACCGCAGATCCAGGCCAGCCGAAATGAAGGCTACCGTCAGAAAGGAATCGGGGTCTGGTACGACGTCATGCTGCCGGCGAACTGGCCCATACCGTTGAACGAGATCACGACGAAGGTTCGCCTCTGGCACGGCGAGGAAGATATCAGCGCTCCGCTGGCCATGGGACGGTACATCGCCGAACACATACCCGATTGCGAGGCCACATTCATAAAAGGCGCAGGGCATTTCTGGATCTTTGAACACCTCACAGAGATGCTCATGGAACTGGCGAGTCGTTCCGACTAATCCGGACTCAACGGTCACCACAATCGCATGCTCCAAAGTGATCGATCCGCCACCGATCGAGATCACCTACCGCGAATCACTGATCGCCGCGGGCAAGATCGTGCAGATCAAGAACACCTCGAACGAGCCCCTCCAGAAGGTCGAGGTGGCCCTAAAGGCGCCCAACGGTGACGAGCGCACGTTCACCCAGGAGTCGCTCGACGGTTACGGCGCGTTCGAGCCCGGCTGGAAGAAGCTCGGCGGTTGGGAGATCCCTTCGGGCACCGAGATCGAGGTGCGGGTGGAGGGTTTTTGGCGGCCCGCTGGAAGCACGATTCCGACCGAAGCCCCTGAACCGGCGCCGATCTAGGCCAGCAGTTCGCGCCGCTGGGCCCCAAGAAGTACGGGAGACATCGCCACTGGGAGAGGCCATAGCAGCCGAGAGGTGGTGCGGACGTTGGGCGGAAAGGAGGCGTCCATGAGCAAAGCAGCAGTGAGGTCCCGTATGCCTCCGGCGCGTCCATGCCTGCTAGGCCTTGTTCTCGGTTTGATCCTCAATTGGCGATGGCCTTGGCCACTCGGGCCTTACGAGTACGTTCTGCCAGCCGGAGTTCTTCTGAGTGGTGTGGTCGTTGTGTGTGTGGTTGTGCTCACGCGAGCGTTCAAGCGCCATGGCACCTCCTCGGACCCGAAAAAAGAGACCGCGGCGATCGTCGATACTGGCCCGTTCAGGCTTTCGCGCAATCCAGCCTACGTTTCCCTGGCGATTCTCCAGGCGGCCTTGGGAGTGCTCTTCAACAACGTGTGGATTCTCCTGATGATCATCCCGGCCATGATCGTCATCCACTACGTGGTTGTCCTAAAAGAAGAGGCGTACTTGGAAGCCAGATTTGGCAACGCGTATCTCGAATACAAATCTCGAGTCCGGCGTTGGATCTAGCTTGAGCTACTTGAGTACGCTCACGGTCGAGGCGACTCGCCGACCGCTACGAGAACCCTGGGTCAAACCCACAGTGCCGACCCCGGCGCATCCCTCTTTGAGGGCTTCTGATCGGCGGGCACTTTGTGGAGCAGCTCGTGCGCGAGCTCGTGGGCGAGGACGTCGAACTCTTCGGCCTGGTCGCCCTCGCCTACGAGTTCTGACTCCGGCAGCTGTCGACTGCAGCGGTGATTCCTGCGCCGATCCGCTGACCGATCGACACTTAGAAGAGGGCGGAAGCCAGACTAGATGGCCGAGTTCCCGCCGGAATCCTCTGGTCAGGAGAGCATCTAGGCTTAAGCCGGTTCTGGGGCCGCTACAGCTCCTGAAAGAAGTCGTTGCCCTTGTCGTCCACCAGGATGAACGCCGGAAAGTCCTGCACCGCGATCCTCCAGACGGCCTCCATGCCCAGCTCGGGGTACTCGAGGACTTCCACCTTCGTGATGCAGTCCTTGGCCAGCGCCGCGGCGGGTCCGCCGATCGAGCCGAGGTAGAAGCCGCCGTGCTTCTTACACGCGTCGGTCACGGCCTGGGAGCGGTTGCCCTTGGCAATCATCACCTTCGAGCCGCCCAGCGACTGAAACAGGTCGACGTACGAGTCCATACGCCCCGCGGTGGTGGGTCCGAACGAGCCGGAGGCCATGCCCTCGGGGGTTTTGGCCGGACCGGCGTAGTAGATGGGGTGGTTCTTCAGGTACTCGGGAATGCTCTCGCCGGCGTCGATGCGCTCCTTGATCTTGGCGTGGGCGATGTCGCGTCCGACGACCATCGTGCCGGCCAAAGACAGGCGGGTCTTCACCGGGTACTTGGTGAGCTCGGCCAGGATGGCGTCCATCGGCTGGTCGAGGTCGATCTTGACTACCTCGCCGCCGTCTGTCGCGCCCGCGTCTACGAGCCAGCGCGCCGGGTTCTTGTCGAGCTTCTCGATCCAGAGACCGTCCTTGTCGATCTTGGCCTTCACGTTGCGGTGGGCCGAGCACGACACGGCCATGCCGACGGGGCACGAGGCGCCGTGGCGCGGCCCGCGGATCACTCGGATATCGTGGGCGAAGTTGGGGCCGCCGAACTGTGCGCCGAGGCCGATCTTGCGGCTCTCTGCCAGGAGCTGCTCCTCGAGCTCGAGGTCGCGGAAGGCGCGGCCCGTGACGTCGCCGCTGGTGGGCATGTTGTCGCAGTAGCCGGCCGTTGCCAGCTTCACCATTTTCAGGACCCAGTCGGCGCTCGTGCCACCGATGACGAAGCCGATGTGGTACGGCGGGCAGGCGGCCGTGCCCAGGCTCTTCATCTTCTCGACCAGAAACGGCAGCAAGGTGTCGGGGTTCAGCAAGGCCTTGGTCTGCTGGTAGAGGCTGGTCTTGTTGGCCGAGCCGCCGCCTTTGGCGATGAAGAGGAACCTGTACTCGTCACCGTCGGCGGCGTACAGGTCGATCTGCGCCGGCAGGTTCGAGCCGGTGTTCTTCTCGTCGTACAGAGTCAGCGGCGCCGTCTGGGAGTAGCGCAGGTAGTCGCTGGCGTAGGTGTTGAAGACGCCACGCGTCAAGGCCTCCTCGTCGCCGCCGCCGGTGAACACCTGGGCACCCTTCTTCGCCAAGATGGTCGCAGTGCCGGTGTCCTGGCACAGGGGAAGCTGCTCCTCGGCCGAGACCACCGCGTTCTGGAGCATGGTCCGGGCTACGTATTTGTCGTTCTCAGACGCCTCGGGATCGCTCAAGATGGCGGCCACGCTGGCGTTGTGCGACTCGCGCAGGAAGAACGATCCGTCATGCATCGCCTTTTCGGCCAGGAGGGTCAGGCCTTCGGGCTGCACCACCAGGACTTCGTCGCCGTGGAACTCCTCTACGCCGACGTACTCGTCGGTCAGCAGTTCGTACTCGGTGTCGTCCTCGCCGAAGCTGGCGAGGGGTTCGTGTGCAAAGTCGACCATGGGAGCCTCCTTTGGAGGTAGTCGGCGGTCGATGAGTATTCTATCGCCGCCGCGGCTGAACGTAGGGACTGAGAGTCGGTTCGGGCTACCCCCTGCCGTGTCTGCCGAGCTCTGTGCGAAGCTCGAGGCGTCCATGGCGAACAGGGCTACTGTGACGACGATCGCTCGAACGAGTTGGAAATTCTTCATTCTGCTGTCGTTTCTGTAGTTTCGAGTTGGAATGGTCAGCGAGGATAGTCCTCGCGAGGAATAATTGTTCACAATCATCCCACCTCTTTAGCGACCCGACGGATTGCCTCGAGGAGGGCCGCGAGGTCCTCCAGTTTCTTGATACCCGCTCTACGGAGGAGTATTTGTCAACAGACCTACACATCGCGCTGGCGTGATCCCTTTGCTTCTGCCTTGACAGCTTCGTCAGCGAATGTGGAAACTCGAGGACCATGATGAAATACGTCGTTGCCTTGGCGCTCTTGGGACATGGTGCGGGCCACGCAATCGGGTTTCTTGCAGCGTGGACGGACCTCCCAATGGGCTTCCGTGACAGCCCCTGGGTCTTTGGAGGCGACGCCAAGATTCAGACGGTCCTCGGCCGCGCGTTCGGCATCCTTTGGGTTGCAGCGTTGGCCAGCTTTATTGGTGCAGCCGCAGGTATGTTGCTCCGCCAGCAATGGTGGGGTGCAGTGGCTGTAGCTGGATCGCTGATATCTATTCTGGCGATTCTGCCATGGTGGAGCGCAGTCGCACCGGGTCCGAGGTTCTGGGCGCTGCTGGTGGATGTCCTCATTCTCATCGGGCTGCGTGGCCCGTGGAAAGACCAGATCCAGAGTATTCTCGAATAGCAAGGAGGTTGCGTTTGGGACCGCTGCCGAACATCTCGTTGCACCGGTAGGTCCGTGTGAAGGTGCGTGCGACGGGCACAACTTCCTGGACTCCTCGCACCTCCTGACACCGGCCGATAGTCCTACCTAGAAGCTGTAGATGGCCGATAACGAGACGGTATCCACGGTATCGGCGAAGTCGACCCCGAGATCGATCTGGAAGCTCGCGAGGGCCACGCCGAGACCCAGTGCATAGTGCGTCTGGTCCTCTCCGCCTCGTTCCAGCGCGCGGATGAAGAGGTCATCGCTCGTGTCTTCGAGCTGGTGATCGGGATCCAGCCACGCCCCGACCCTCACGGCGACGATCGGTGTCGAGCCGAGGAATACGTACTCGCCGCCCAGATGTAGCTCGTCCGCGTCTGCTAGGGCTTGGTCCTCGAGTTCGAGGCTCTCCACGATGGTCGAGTATTCGATGTGATCCCATTGGAAGCTCACCGTGAGGCCGCCATCCGGGGCCCGATACGCGAAGCCGAGACCGAGGGCCGGCGGGAACTCGACCGAGAGCCCGTCGATTCGGGCGAGCACCTCTCCGGGCGGCACTGCGGGATCGAACGCCTGGCCCGCCGCGAGCTCGACCGCGATTCCGGCCTCGGGCCCCTGCCGGTAGACGCCCCCGATCCTCCAGCTGTCCGAGAGTCTCCAGAGAAAACCCCCGATCAGGGCCCAATCGGTGCCGTCCCCGAAGATGGTCTGGGTGAGGAGTGCTCTCTCCGGAAGGTAGGAGGTCGGCCCGAGCGGGTTCTCCGGGTATTCATCCGGGAGGTACATGGTCGCCTGCGAGACCAGGGAGGAGTCATGGTAGGTGACCCCGAATCCGATGTTGAAACGCTCGTTGATGCGATAGGCACCGGAGACACCGTAGCTCACAAAGTCCAGATCAGCCGACATCCGCTGGTCGAAGAACCGCTCCTGGAACCGATCCGTTCCACCCCCGAACAGCCCCTGAGTCTCGCCGGAGAACTCGAAGTTCGCCAGCTGATGGCGGAAGACCGCGAGCGACCACCTCCCCTTCGGATACGCCAACGAGAGGAAAGAGAGGCCGGTGAGGCTGTCTTCTGACCTCGCCGTCCGGAGACCCACCATGGTGTCGATCCCGAAACCGCTAGGGAGGTTTTCCACCCGGCCCCTTTCGGTGAACGGTGTCGAGTAGCTCCAGCTGCGCCCTTCGATCGAGACCTCCGGCTTCACCAGCTGGACCAACCCGGCCGGATTGGCGAACGCGGCGGTGGCGTCGTCGGCCAGGGCGACGAAGGCGCCACCGAAACCCATGCTACGGGCGCCGGGGTCGGAGAAGCTGAACTGGAGGGGGACTATCGCGTCCTGGGCCACGACGCCGGCCGGCGCAAGGAACCCCCCGAGCAACAGAAGAAGAGCCCCCGTGCGACGCCCCAGCGCCCGGCCGATCCGGACGCGCCGCCGGGATCGCCCGCGGTGCGCCCTGGGTGCGCCATTCGGGCAACGGCAAACGTCGCGTTGCCCATCCTCCACCAAGCTAGTTCCTCTCGGGCAGCCGCCAGCATGTTGGTGCAGAGAAACCGCAGCGACACCCGAGGGGGTAGGTCCGGCGTAACGGCCCGCCCCCCCGCGGTCGGAGAGTAAGTCGGGCGGCCTGTTCTCCGCCGGCCCGAGGTCGAGCGGCTCAGTATTCCCCTGGCACCCCAGGGAGCAGGGCTCCACCTCCCGCAGAGGACAGTAGGCGCCTTCAGAGAAGCCCTCCGCCTCGAAGTCGAGCGCGTGGGCGAAGCGAGTCCGGCAGTTCTCCCACGCAAGGGTCGAGGTCAGCTCGACGATCTGGCGTTCGTCGTAGAGTCCGTGCAGCAGCGGCGGGTTCAGCGCGTGGACGCGAACCGGTCGCACCACCCTTCCCAGCTTGCGCCGGGATATGAAGAAGCCTATACGAGCAAGGAGCGAACCTTTTCCGAGAGCCTCAAGGATCTCGTACTTGGCAATCCTGCCGTCGATCATGAGCGTCACCCTCCAGGGCGAGCGCCGGGGCGGTCTCGCCCGGATCCCTTCCTGCACACTAAAAAACCCGAGTCTAGCGCATCGAAGGTTGGACCGGCGCAGAGACCGGCCGTCCGAGCATACGGAGCGTTGCTAGCTGTCGCACTCGACGGGTATAGGGAGCGACCTTGCCGACCCGGTCGTGCTCCTCGAGCGATGCAGGACCCCGATGCGCGTGGCAATCACGGCAGACCAGACAGTCCCCAGGTTACCAACCGCCCCCGCGCAGGGAGAACCTACAGGGTGTCCTGATAAAATTAAGAGGAACTACTAGGAGGCTTCCAGATGAGCAAGGTACTGCTGGGCTTCAAGCGATACATGGTGCCCATCCCGTGGTTCGTCTTCACCCGTGGGCTGCAACGCGATGCGCAGAAATCCAAGCGCGTCCTGGGCGGGTTGGACGAAGAGCATCGCAGCGTGCACCACTTCGTGGTGCGCGAGCTGCCCCGCCTGGCCGCACCCATGCCGCCGGAGTACATCGCCGACGGGCTGGCGTTGGAGGAGTCGCGAGTCATCGAGATCCTCGACGAGCTGGAGCGGCGTCTCATCTTCATCTTCCGACCCGGTGGGCGAGAGGTGGTCTGGGCCTACCCGGTCACCGTCGAGCCCACGCCCCACAAGGTGGCCTTTTCCAGTGGCGAGCGACTCTGGGCCGCCTGAGGAGTCGACGCGGTAGCGACTCCCTTCGTGCAAGGGAAACTCAGAGACGAGCCTCTATCTTTCGATGTCGAATCGGAGTGCGCGTGTTGCCGGAGGCCGATCCACTTCACGATGCGGCACGACTCGAGCTTCACGCTCGACGACCCCGCGAGCGATCCGGTCTTCTTCGTGCCGATGGTCGACCTCACCAGGCTCAAGGCGTCCAACATCATCGATGATTTCTGACGCAAGTCGGTTCTCTTCTGGTCAGAAGAACACGCACGCAGGCATCGCAGACAGAATGGCGGCGTGACCGGCCTCTATCTCACCCTGGCCCAGAACGCCGTCTTCGCCCCGATCGTGCAGGACACGTCCTTCGATTTCACTCGTTGTCCCAGGCGGAGCTGATCGTCACAGCCCGGAGAGCAACGGGAGCGGGCTGCTCTCCTCGGCGTGCCGTACTGACTGGGTGCGAACTAGAATTGCCGACAGTGGAAAGAAAGACTCTCGCGCACTACCGGATTCTCGAGAAGCTCGGCGAAGGAGGCATGGGCGAGGTCTTCCTGGCTGAGGACACGCGGCTCGGGCGCCGTGTCGCCGTGAAGCTCCTGACGGCGGAGAGGGCCGGCGATCCGGAGAGGCTGGGGCGCTTCCGCCGCGAGGCGCAGGCCGTGGCTGCCCTCAACCACCCAAACATCGTCACCCTGTACGGCATCGAGGAGGAGGACGGGCTCCCGTTTCTCATCATGGAACTCGTCGAGGGCGACCGGCTTGACAGCCTGATCCCCCAAAGCGGTCGGCTTCGGCCTGAAAGAGTGGGTCGAGCACGACAGCGATCTCGGTCCGCTGCGCGAACTGCCGCGGTTCAAGGAGCTGGTGGCGCAGATGAACTAGCCTGACTCTCCGAGCCTCAATACCTTGGGTCGTAGTGCGTCCTCCGAACTCGAAGACGGGAGTCCTGCTCGCTCGTGCCGGGTGCGACGTTCTTCATCCCCATGGTCATCGTGCCCGCCCTGCTGGTGACTCATGCCCTGGTCTTCATCATGCTTCTGAGGCGAGAGCCTCCCGAAACTCGCGCCGCCTGAACCTCCCGCTTGCCCGCGGAGCAAAGAGGGGATAGGTAATGAGAAGAGCCAAACAGCAGAAGAGATCAGTTCCGGGCACACCTAGGACTACCCCAGCCTACGTGGGCCGGCCAGCACTGCTCGATGCGGGGGTCCGAGCTCGAGATCAGGAGTCTCCGCCCGGGAGGTCTCCGGCCCGATCCACCTTCGAGGCGAATCCGTTTCGACCGCTCCACTCGAACTGGTGTGCCTCCGAGTTGTGCTTCGAGATCACCGATTTGTACTGCGTGTGGTCGTGGAACTCCGGGAAAGGCAGCCCCTTCACCGGCAGGTTCGCGATCTTGATCGGCTCACCGTTTTCGCCCATGACGATCTCGAGCTCGACAGTGCTCTCGGGCGCGGCGAACTTCAACATCGTCTCCGTCCGCTCGACCGCGATCGGCATGACCTCGACCGTTTCGATCGGACCCATGCCCAAGAACGGCACCGCCAACGGAATCACAGAGGCGACGGCGTCGACCTGCTCGGGAGTCGCGGTGTCCGCGACATAGATTCGCCCCCACTTGCCGACCCTGTAGCGCGAGACCCGCGTAGGCCGAAGAGATGAGGGGCAGGTCGTGCCGCGCTTGCCTGTGACAGGCGTGAGGCCGAGCTTGTGCATGAAGCTGGAGAAGGTTGGACCGAGCTCGATCTCGGGGCACCGAGTTCGGAGTTTAGACAGAAAGATCGAAGCGATCGAGATTCATGACCTTGGCCCACACGGCCACGAAGTCACGCACGAACGCCACCTGCGAGTCGTCGCACGCGTAGACTTCCGCAATGGCTCGGAGCTGGGAGTTCGAGCCAAAGACGAGGTCGACGCGGGTGCCGGTCCACTTCGGCTCTCCGGTCGCGCGATCGCGCCCTTCGAACACACCCTCGGATGTGGAGGACTCCTGCCACGCCGTGTTCATGTCGAGCAGGTTCACGAAGAAATCGTGGGTCAAGGTCCCGGGCCGGTCGGTGAAGACGCCGAGCTCGGACTGACCGACGTTAGCATTTAGGACGCGCAGGCCGCCGACGAGAGCCGCCATCTCAGGCGCGGTCAGCGTCAGCAGCTGAGCCCGATCCACCAGCAGCTCCTCCGCCGCTCCGCCGTGCCCGTTGCCGAGGTAGTTGCGGAACCCGTCCGCGGTCGGCTCGAGCACGGCGACGGAGTCTACGTCGGTCTGCTCCTGTGAAGCGTCCGTACGCCCCGGCGAAAAGGGAACCTGCACATCGTGCCCGGCGTTCTTTGCCGCCTGCTCGACGGCGGCACAGCCGCCCAGAACGATCATGTCGGCGAGCGAGACCTTCTTCCCGCCGGACTGCGAGCCATTGAAGCTCTCTTGGATCTTCTCCAAGACCTTCAGCACAGTTCCCAGTTGGGCTGGCTGATTCACGTCCCAATCCTTCTGCGGTGCGAGGCGAATGCGCGCCCCGTTCGCCCCGCCGCGCTTGTCGGAGCCGCGGAACGTCGACGCCGACGCCCAGGCGGTCGAGACCAGTTGGGAGACGGACAGTCCCGATTCGAGGATCTTGCCCTTGAGGGCAGCGATCTCTTCCGCGTCAATCAATTCATGGTCCACCGCGGGTACGGGGTCTTGCCACAACAGCTGCTCTTCCGGAACCTCCGGACCGAGGTAGCGCGAGACGGGCCCCATGTCACGGTGTGTCAGCTTGTACCAGGCCTTGGCGAAGGCGTCCGCGAATTCCTCCGGGTTCTCGAGGAACCGCCTCGCGATCGGCTCGTAGATCGGATCCATCCTGAGGGCGAGATCCGCCGTGGTCATTATCGGCGCGTGCCGCTTCGACGGATCGTGGGCGTCCGGCACGGTGTCGGCCGCGGCCGGATCGGTCGGAACCCACTGCCAGGCCCCGGCAGGACTCTTCACCAGATCCCAGTCGTAGCGAAACAGCGTGTCGAGATAGCTGTTGTCCCACTGGGTCGGGGTCGGGGTCCAGGCGCCTTCGATCCCGCTGCTGATCGTATCGACGCCCTTGCCGCTGCCGAAGCTGCTCTTCCAGCCGAGGCCCTGTTCCTCGAGGCCGGCACCCTCGGGCTCGCGACCGACGTACTGGTCTGCATCGGCGGCACCATGGCACTTGCCGAACGTGTGTCCGCCGGCAACGAGCGCGACCGTCTCGTAGTCGTTCATCGCCATGCGGGCGAAGGTCTCCCGAATGTCGCGGCCTGCAGCCACCGCACTCGGCTGACCGTTCGGCCCCTCCGGATTCACGTAGATCAGGCCCATCTGAACGGCGCCGAGAGGGTTCGCGAGCTCCCGGTCGCCGCTGTAGCGCTCGTCTCCGAGCCACTCGGTCTCAGGCCCCCAGTCAATGTCCTCTTCGGGCTCCCAGACGTCCTCGCGCCCGCCGGCGAAGCCGAAGGTCTCGAAACCCATCGACTCCAGGGCGCAGTTGCCGGCGAGGATCATCAGGTCGGCCCACGAGATCTTGCGGCCGTACTTCTGCTTGATCGGCCAGAGCAACCGGCGGGCCTTGTCGAGGTTCACATGGTCGGGCCAGCTGTTGAGGGGCGCAAAGCGTTGCGTGCCGGAGGAGGCGCGGCCGCGGCCGTCGTGGATGCGGTAGGTGCCGGCGCTGTGCCATGCCATCCGAATGAAGAGCCCCCCGTAGTGGCCGGAGTCGGCCGGCCACCAGTCCTGCGACGTCGGCATCAGCGCGACGATGGCCTTCTTCAGGGCATCCAGGTCGGGACCCTCGAACTCCGCGACGTAGTCGGAGTCCTTGCCCATGGGATCGGACAG
>JAAENP010000546.1 GCA_024224155.1 bacterium | reverse complement strand
TTCCTGTCGGCTGGCGAGGAGGAGGAAGCGGGTCCGCTTCTCGACAAGGAGCCCGTCGGCGGCTCGGAGTCACTTGACCAACTGCTCAGCGAAGCCTTCTCCGATGCGCGCGGCGGACAGGGTGGCAACGGAGACGAATTACTCGACACACTGGAAGGCGATCTGGAGATCGACCCGCTCGACATGCTCGAGAGCGACGAAGCCAGCGAGCAGCTCGGCGCCGCCAGCGGTATCTGGAACTGGATGACCGGCAAGGACCGCTCGGAGCTCCTCTATGAAGCGCTGAAAAAGCTCGTGAGCAACAAGGACTTCCGGCTCGATCACACAGACGAAATGTGCGAGCGCGTTACCGAACATGTGAGCGGCTACGATGTCATCTGTACCGGCCATACACATTTCGAGAAGGCGATTCAACTGGCTGGCGGCCGCCAGTATTTCAACAGCGGCACTTGGGTCCCGCTCATCAAGCTTACGGATTCGATGATGCAGTCCTCCGATACGTTCCGGCGCGTTTACGAGATCTTCTCGGCCTGCCGCTCGGTCAAAGAATTCGAGCACGAACAGAACCTCTTCGACGGCGTCAGCTTGTTACTGGAGAGACCGGCGGTAGTCGAGATCGTCAACCGGAACGGAGCCGCGACCGCCGGCCTGAAGCACGTCCAGCGTAGCGGCAATGGAGTTCGATTGGTAGACCCACGGTAGGTTCACGATGCGCACCGTCACTCTGGAAATCCTCCGCCAAGGTCCTCCCAACAACCAATTGCTC
>JAAENP010000545.1 GCA_024224155.1 bacterium | reverse complement strand
TGAACAACGCGGTGGGTGCCGCGATCGGTGTGGTGACGCTGACACCGTT
Source organism: bacterium (assembly GCA_024224155.1). Lineage (NCBI taxonomy): Bacteria > bacterium. Next base: position 17,312 of record JAAENP010000545.1, on the reverse strand, counting down.
CGCCTACTGGCGCCGTACCCACGCGATTCATCACGGAACTTCCGGCGATTTGGATCGGCGCGGTCTCGGAGACGTCGAGACACTCACCGTCAAGGAGTACCGGGAGCGATCCCGGTGGGGCAGACTCAAGTACCGGCTCTATCGCCATCCGTTCGTGCTTCTGGTCATCGGACCGATCTACCAGTTCGTGCTCAAGCAGCGCCTGCCGCTCGATATTCCCCGGACTTGGAAACGGGAATGGGCGAGCGTCATGTGGACCAACCTGGCGATCGCGGCGGCCGTTCTCGCCGGCTGGCAGCTCTTTGGCCTCCAGCGCTTCCTTCTGGTGCAGTCGCCGATCATCTTGTTGAGCGGAACGCTGGGTGTCTGGCTGTTCTACATTCAGCATCAGTTCGAGGACACCTACTGGCGCGAGCACGAGGAATGGGACTTCCATCGCGCTGGGATCGAGGGCAGCTCCCTCTATGACCTGCCGGCGTTCCTGCATTGGTTCACCGGCAACATCGGCTTCCACCACGTCCATCATCTGGCTGCGGCGATTCCCAACTACCGGCTCAAGAAGTGCTTCACCGAGGTGCCGGAGCTGCACCACGTGACCCGCTTGACCCTGTGGTCCAGTATCCGCAGCGCGAGGCTGCACCTCTGGGACGAGGTCAACGGCCGGCTGGTCAGCTTCCGGCAGGTACGGCGCCAGCTGCGCCGGCCGGACTCACAAACGAACGCCTGACGCGCGGCCTCTCTCGGCGCCGCGCGCTGGGTCTCAGCGAACTGGGCTCGAGCCCCCACCCGGGGGTGGGGCGGCGACTGTCCCGCCAGGTGTGGTGACGGGCCACCGCCCCTTCTACGATGCCAGCGGAACCGTATAGGCGAGGCGATGACCATGAACAAACCGAGTATGACTACCATCGATGGCAACGAGGCCGCCGCCTCGGTCGCCTATCGAACCAACGAAGTAATCGCGATCTACCCGATTACACCGGCCTCTCCGATGGGCGAGCTGGCCGATGCGTGGTCGGTCGAGAAACGGCAGAACGTCTGGGGTCAGGTGCCGGATGTCGTCGAGATGCAGTCCGAGGGAGGAGCGGCGGGAGCCGTCCACGGAGCCATTCAGGCCGGCTCGCTGGGCACCAGCTTCACCGCGTCGCAGGGGCTGCTGCTCAAGATCCCGAACATGTACAAGATCGCCGGTGAGCTGACGCCTTTCGTGCTGCACGTGGCGGCGCGCACGCTCGCGACGCATGCGCTGTCGATCTTCTGTGACCATTCGGACGTCATGGCCGCCCGTCAAACGGGCTTCGCCTTTCTGGTTTCGGGTTCGGTGCAGGAAGCCCACGACATGGCCGCGATCGCCCAGGCGGCGACGCTCGAATCGCGGGTTCCGTTCCTGCACTTCTTCGACGGCTTCAGGACCTCGCACGAGATTCAGAAGATCGCGGAGCTGTCGGATGCCGTCCTGCGCGAGATGATCGACTTGCGCTGGGTCGAAGCTCATCGGGCCCGAGCACTCACTCCGGACAGTCCGGTCCTGCGGGGCACCGCCCAGAATCCCGATGCCTTCTTTCAAGCGCGAGAGGCCTGCAACGGCTTCTACGACGCCTGCCCCGGTATTGTCCGGTCGACCATGGCCCGGTTCGCCGAGCTCACGGGTCGGCAGTACGACCTCTTCGAGTACGCCGGTCATCCGGAGGCCGAGCGGGTCTTGGTGCTGATGGGATCCGGAGCCGAGACCGCGCACGAGACGATGGCGCGACTCGCCGGCGCGGGCGAGAAAGTCGGCGTGCTCAAGGTGCGGCTCTACAGGCCCTTCGACGTCGAGGCCTTCGCCCGAGCGCTGCCGGCAACGGTTCGCAGCCTGGCCGTCCTCGACCGGACCAAGGAGCCGGGTGCGGTGGGTGATCCGCTCTACCTCGACGTCATTGCGGCCACGCGTGAAGCCGAGAATCAAGGTGTCGCGCCCTGGTCCGAGTCTCCTTCGATCGTGGCCGGCCGCTATGGCCTTTCGTCCAAGGAGTTCGATCCGGCCTGCGTCGAGAGCGTTCTTCGCGAGCTGGCGGCGCCGAGTCCCCGCAACCACTTCACGGTCGGGATCGTCGACGACGTGACGCAGACCTCGCTGGAAGTGTCCCAAGAGGGCGACGTGCCGGCGGACGAGAAGAGTGTCCGAGCGATTTTCTTCGGACTCGGTTCGGACGGCACGGTGAGCGCCAACAAGAACTCGATCAAGATCATTGGCGAGAACACCGATAAGCACGTCCAGGGCTACTTCGTCTACGACTCGAAGAAAGCCGGCGCGATCACGGTCTCCCACCTGCGCTTCGGCGACCTCCCGATCCGTTCGGCCTACCTGGTGCGCCAGGCCCAGTTCGTCGCCTGCCATCAGTTCGACTTCCTCGAGCGCTTCGACGTTCTCGAGCGAGCGAGTCACGGTGCGACCTTCCTGTTGAACTCGCCGCACGCGGCCGATCAGGTCTGGGACTGGCTACCGAGGGAGGTCCAGGAAACCATCATCGAGAAAGACCTGGTCTTCTGGGTGATCGATGCCTACGGGCTGGCTCGCGAGCTGGGTTTGGGGGGACGCGTCAACACCATCATGCAGGCCTGCTTCTTCGCGTTGACCGACATCCTGCCTCGCGACGAAGCGCTGGCGGAGGTGAAGAAGGCGCTGGAGAAGAGCTACGGCAAGCGCGGTCCGGTGCTGGTCGAGAAGAACTTCCGGGCTGTCGACGCCGCGGTCACGAGACTGTACCCGGTGGAGGTCCCGCCGCAGGCGACGGCGAAGAGAGGCCGGCCGCCGATCGTTGCCACCGAGGCGCCGGATTTTGTTCAGAAGGTGACCTCGGTCATGCTGGCCGGCAAGGGCGACCTGCTGCCGGTGAGCGCCTTTCCGGTCGACGGAACCTGGCAAACCGGCACCACCCAGTGGGAGAAGCGCAATATCGCCCAGGAGATACCGATCTGGGACCCGAAGATCTGTATCCAGTGCAACCACTGCGTCCTGGTCTGTCCCCATGCGGCCATTCGCTCGAAGGTTTTCGAGGCGGCTAGCGGCAACGGGGGCAACGGAGGTATCGGAGACAAGGGCTCGTCCGCGCCGGATAGCTTCCAATCGGTGCCCTACAAGGCGAAGGAATTCAAGGGCCTTCAGTACTCGCTGCAGGTCGCGCCCGAGGATTGCACCGGCTGCCACCTGTGCGTCGAGGTCTGCCCGGCGAAGGACAAGGCCAGCCCGAAGCGCAAGGCGATCAACATGGAGGAACAGCGGCCGATACGCGACCGGGAACGCGAGAACTACAGGTACTTCCTGGACATTCCTGATATCGATCGAGCCCTGGTGCAGCGCCTGGACGCCAAGGGCTCGCAGTTCCTCGAGCCGCTGTTCGAGTACTCGGGAGCCTGTGCCGGCTGCGGAGAGACTCCCTACGTCAAGCTCATGACCCAGCTCTTCGGCGACCGGCTGTTGATCGCCAATGCCACCGGGTGCTCCTCGATCTACGGCGGCAACCTGCCGACGACGCCGTTTACCAAGGACCGGAACGGGCGTGGTCCGGCCTGGTCGAACTCGCTCTTCGAAGACAACGCCGAGTTCGGGCTCGGCTTCAGGCTGGCCGTGGATCATCTCTCGGGGCAGGCACGCTCACTGCTCGCCGGCCTCGAAGGGCGCGTCGGCCAGGGTCTGGTCAAAGAGATCTTGGCGGCCGAGCCGGATGACGAGGCCGCGTTCGCCGAGCAGCGCCGCCGGGTCGAGCGCTTGAAGACCAAGCTCGACGAGCTGGCCGGCGCTGCTGGCGCTGCTGGCACTGCTGGCACTGCTGGCACTGATAACCAAGATGCCGCCAGGCTTCGAGAGGTCTGCGATTACCTGGTGCCCAAGAGTGTCTGGCTGCTGGGCGGAGACGGCTGGGCTTACGACATCGGCTACGGCGGCCTCGATCACGTCCTGTCGCTCCGGCGCAACGTCAACGTGCTGGTGATGGACACCGAGGTGTACTCGAACACAGGCGGTCAGGCGTCGAAGGCGACGCCACTGGGCGCAGCCGCGAAGTTTGCCGTGGCGGGCAAGGAGATCGCCAAGAAGGACCTGGGGCTCGAGCAGATGAGCTACGGTCATGTCTATGTCGCTTCGATCGCGTTCGGCGCGGACATGAACCACGCCGTCAAGGCGCTGCGCGAGGCCGAGGCCTATCCCGGCCCCTCGCTGGTGATCGCCTACAGCCCCTGCATCGCTCATGGCTACGACCTCGCTCACGGGGTCGAGCACCAGAAGATGCTGGTCGACACCGGGATCTGGCCGCTCTACCGGTACGACCCGAGGCGTGCGACCGAAGGCCTGCCGCCGCTCAAGCTCGATTCCAGGGCTCCGCGCCGCCAGGTTCGAGACATTCTTCCGCTCGAGACCCGTTTTCGGATGGTGGAGAAGCTCGATCCGGCCCGCTACCGGGAATTCCTGGCAGAGAGCCAACGACAGGCCGAGCGCCGCTATGCGATCTACCAGCAGCTCGCGGAGGTTTCGGTACCGCAGAGCGAGGCCGATGCGGAGCAAGAAGCCGCTTCGACGGCTTCGACCGCATCGAATTGAGGAGAGCACGAGAATGGATCTGACCACCGACTATCTGGGCCTCGAGCTGGCGAATCCCTTCATGACGGGCGCGTCGCCGCTCGCGGACGATCTCGATACCGTCAAGCAGCTCGAAGACGCCGGGGCGTCCGCGATCACCGTGCGATCGTTGTTCGAAGAACAGATCGACCAGGAACAGGTCGCAACTGCGGACTTTCTGGATTCGCCGGCCTATTCGTTTGCCGAGGCGCTGAGCTATCTGCCGGCGCCGACCGAGTTTGCGCTCGGACCCGAGGAGTATCTGGAGCAGATTCGCCTGATTCGCGACGCGGTCGACGTTCCGGTCGTGGCGTCACTCAACGGAACCCACGGCGGTCGCTGGCTCGACTACGCGGAGTTGATCGAGGAGGCCGGTGCCTCGGCGCTCGAGCTGAACCTCTACGAGCTGGTGACCTCGGTCGACGAGACCGTGGTCGATGTCGAGGACTCGAGCGTGCAGATGGTCTACGAGCTCAAAGCCCGGATCGGTATTCCGCTGGCGGTCAAGCTGTCGCCGTACTACACGGCTCTGCCGAGCTTCGCGGGGCGTCTGGAGAGCGCCGGCGCCGAGGGGCTGATTCTCTTCAACCGCTTCTACCAGGCCGATATCGACGTCGAGGAGCTCGACGTGGTGCGCAGCCTGAACCTGTCGAGCCCGACCACGCTTTTGCTGCGTTTGCGTTGGCTCGCGGTTCTCTCGAGCCAGCTGCGATGCTCACTGGCGGTTTCGGGAGGTGTCCACACCGGGGTCGACGCGGTCAAGGCCGTCATGTGCGGTGCTCACGGGGTTCAGATGGTGTCGGCGTTGCTCAAGAACGGCCCTGGGCGGCTGGCGGAGATCCGAACCCAGTTCGAGAACTGGCTGGTGGAGCATGAGTACGAATCGCTCAACCAGATGCGCGGCAGCATGAACCTGGAGCACTCTCCGGATCCCGCGGCGTTCGAGCGAGCAAACTACATGCAGATTCTCCAAAGCTGGCGCGGTCACGGCTAGCGCCGGCCACTGAGCTCCGACACCGGCTGCTAGGATCTCGCGGGAATCTTCCGGGAGGCCGCCATGTGCCGAAACATCCGTTCCCTTTTCAATTTCGATCCAGCAGCCACTGACGAGGAGCTGCGCGACGCGGCGCTCCAGTACGTGCGCAAGATCAGCGGCATGCGCGCGCCGTCCAGGGCCAACGAGGCTACCTTCGATCGGGCGGTCGACGAAGTCGCCGCGGCCACCCAGCGCTTGGTCGACGGCCTCGAAACCACCTCGCCGCGACGCAATCGCGAAGAGGAGCGCGCCAAGGCCCGGGCGCGCTGGCAGAAGCGGTCCGCGCGCATTCAAACAGCGGGCTAAAACGATATGTCAGGCAGCAGCCCCATCCCGGGACGGCCCCCCCGGACTCGCCGGCCTCGGGTCAGCTGTCTGTACGAGCCGTCCCTTTCGCGTTCGTACAAGCTGTCGTTCGCATCGCTGAACAGAGAGGTCGATCGGGCTCCAGGCGGGTCTTCCGGCTTCGACATCGAATAGAAGAAACCCAGGTCTCGGATCGAACCGTCCTTCAGATCGAGGACCCGGCTGGCCCACGAAGACCGAGATTGGTGACGGCGGCCTTTCGTCCGGTCTCCCGTGTGGATCGTGATGAATAGTTCGTCGCGGCTCGCTTGTCCGCCGATCCAGACGTATCCAGTTCGTCCGAGCTCGAATCGGCGCAGGCTCTTGCCGCTACGATCATACAGACGAAGTGTGGCGTTCTCGCCGGACTGGTCGTAACCGATGATCCGTCCGTCAGAGAGAAACCTGTAGTCCAGGGTGTTCCATTCATCCGATGTGTCGGAGTTGAAGTCGACGAGCACTTTACCGGTTGCGAGATCGACTAGAGCCGGACCCGAGATCAATGTTTGACCCTGTGGAAACCAGCGGGACCGGGCGTGCTGCGCCAGCGGCTCGGTGACAGTGGAGCGCGTGTTGCCGGTTTGGATGTCAATCGTGTCGACCAGGAAGACCTGTTCGTTGGCACCTACATGCCCGTCCAGGTCGGGCTCCGCGATCAGCATTTGCTGACGAAGCAATTGCAATGTCTGGGAGTCACGAAACACGGCGCCGCGGAGAAGGCCTCTTTCAAGCTTCTGGGCCAGAACCTGCACTCCCGAACCCACATCGATGACCCTCAACTGCTGGCCATGAGGGCAGACGGCCACGAGGCTGCCGGTCGGCGAGACGGACAGGAACCTCCTTCCAATGCGTGGAACCGGTATCGAGACAGGGCTCTTCACCCGCAGTGGCTCTGGAGCGGTCAGATCCATCGAGTAGAGATCGCTGGTCATGGCTCTGGGGTCCGAGCGAGCGAGCCAGAGAGCTTTGCTGCCGTCCTTGGTGAGGGTCACTGATTGCGCTGAGTTCAAGCGGATGAAGTCGCTCGTGGCGGTATTCCAGAAGAACGAGGGTTGGTACTTGAAGGACCAGCTCGTCGCTCCTTTGAGGTACAGCCATTGTCCAATGCCGCTTTGGACATGGTCGAGTGCCCAGACGTCGGTTGGTTCAGGATGGGAAGCGCGATAGGCCGAGATCGCCAGCCAAGAACCGATCGTGAGAGAAAGGCAGCCCAGCACTGCCGACATCCAGCGATGGCTGCGCGCGAGATCTGTGCGGCCGCGAGCTATCTGGAGCAACCACGAAACCAGGACGGCCGGTATCAAGAGCAACAGGCAGAGGCCGAGGATCCACTTCCAGAGGGAAGAGGCAAAAGCGGACTCCAGTTGCGAATGAGACCAGAATCCGAGGGCGGCGAGGATGGCGAGCCAAGCGAGATCCACGGCCAGCCAGGCATCGCGAGCCCTGAGCGCAAGAGACAAGTAGTGGGCGGACCCCAGAACCAGCAGGAGCGCCCCAATCGCGAAGGCAGCGACCAACGTTGCTTCAGTAGCTCCAAAACCGCGTCCGGTGCCGAGTCCCACTCCTCCCCAGTCCGAAGCGAGCTCGGCCAGTCGAGGTGTCGCCGGCGTCGCGGCCAGGAGGCCGCCACCGGCTACGAGGACAAGAGCGGCGGCGAGCTTGGCGCTCAGCAGCGTCCCTGCGCCGATGGGTCGCGAAAAGAAGAAGCTCTGCCGCCCCGCGGCGAGCTCCGACGCGATGCCGGTTGCGCCGAGGACAACCGCGAGGATCAAAGCGTAGCTGAGTGCTAGCGCCATCGCGGTTGCCTCGCGGACGTCTCTTGCAGAGTCGTTCGTGGTGGAGAGGAGGGGTGCCAGGAGAGAAATCAGCGCCAGGAATCCGGCGATCAAGAAGACCAGGCGATGTTCGCCGATCTCGCGGATGAAGACGGCCGTGAAGGCTCTCATGCCGGACCTCCCGAGCCGGTGACTGCGACGAAGATCTCTTCGACGGAGAGCGCTCCGGCCGGAGTGCCGAACAGCTCGGTCGCCGTACCGGCTGGCTCCAGCGCGACAATGGCCTCGGTGCCCCAACTGTTGGTTTCGACGGCGATCGGCTGAAGGGCCTCGACCTCGCGCGACACGACTGCCGGATCGACCTTGTTGGAGAACATCAGCTTTCTGAAGCCCCGCTTGAGGGCGTCGATGTCCTCGTCCATGACCAGCCGGCCCTCGTGAAGGATGCCAACGCGTTCCGCGATCCTCTCGACTCCGAGCAGGTCATGAGTAGCGATGAGGACCGTTGGCTTGTGCTCGGCCATTTCGTCAACCAACTCCTCGAACAGCGATTTGCGGGCGACCGCGTCGAGACCGAGTGTGGGGTCGTCCAGAATCAAGATCTCGGGTTGGTGCCCCAGAGCCAGGGCCAGGTGCACCTGGGTCTTCTGGCCGCGCGAGAGCTTTCCGAAAGGCACGTCGAGTGGAATCGAAAAACGCTCGAGTCGAGCTTTGGTTTCTGCCTGGGACCACCGAGGGTAGAGACGCCGGCAGAAGCGCAGGAGTTGCGCGACCCTCATTCTCGGCGGCGCATCGGGCGTCTCGGGGACAACGCCGATCTCGTTCATCAAGGACTTGCGCTTCTTCCAGGGGTCTTCGCCGAGTAGCCGAATCTTTCCGGCGCGCGCGGGTCTATGGCCGAGAAGACTCCGAATGAGCGACGACTTGCCGGTGCCGTTTCGACCCAGCAGCGCGTAGGTAGTGCCACGCCGAACTTGGAAGGTGACATCTTCCAGAACGGGGCTTCTCCCGTAGGCAATAGAGACGTTCTGGAGATGGAGGTCACAGTCGGATTCGGGCATGCTTCCTCTCCCGCAAACTCGTGGCACCCTCCAGGTGCTCGGACCAGATCTCGTCGAGCACACTGGAGAGCTCATCAGCACTCACATCCAGGCCCATGGCGAACTCGATGAGACGAGCCGCTTCGGACCGCAGGATCTCTCGACGACGGCGGCTGTCCAGGCGCGGTGCGGTGACTGCCACGAACGTTCCCTCTCCACGACGCACCTCGAGATAGCCGGCGTCGGTCAGGCTGCGGTAGGCCTTGGAGACCGTCGCCGGGTTCACCCGCTGTGACCTGGCAAGTTCGCGGACCGACGGAACGGCAACGCCCGGTTCGAGCCGTCCCCTCCGAATCAGGTCGCGCAGCCCCTGCTCGATTTGGCGCCAAATGGGTCGAGCGTCTCTAGGGTCTATTTCGATCATTGGTGTGTCACTGTACTAATACAGTATACACCTGGGAGCGAGCGGGTCAAGCTCTCGTCTGGGCGGCGGGCTGGAGATACCCCAAAACGATGTCAACGTGGCCCCTGGCGGTCGAGCTCCGTGTGTAGGGCTCGGACAGATAGGTAACAGGACGATCGCTACGTTCCCGGTCGACTGAGAGGCCGGCCGCGTGCGCCTCGGAGCGAGCCTCGCCATCGGCTGATGGCTCGCGGAGAGGCAGCACCGGCGGCCTACTGTCGGCTGGAGCTACCGAGAGACTCGTCGGAGCTCGACTGCCACAACCAAGACGGTCGACACGGAGTTCGACCGCTACAAAAACGGACGGGGGCTAGGCCTCGCCCGCCGCCCGGGCGCGCTCGACGCGGTCGCCCTCTTCGCGCTCTACGAAGCGGCTGGCGATCCAAAGCAGGACAAAAGCCAGGATGTAGGCCGCCAGCGAGACCATGAGGGCGCGCTGAAGTGCCTCGGCACTTGGCGCGCCGGCGCTCACGAAGCGGTCGCTCAGCTTGCCGATCGCGTACGGGCCGAGAGCCAGTCCGACGAAAGTGACCGCCAGGAGGTAAAAGGCGGAGGCCGAGGCGCGCATGCGCGGCAGGACGATTTCGTTGGCCAGCGCCACCGCCGATCCGATCCAAAACGGCGAGGACAGTTGAAAGCCGAAGACCAGGGCGTAGGCGGTGGTGCGCTCGCCCGAGTTGAGGAAAAGCACTCCAACGGCGAGAGCCGCGGCGGCCGTTGCCATGCCCACGTGAAGCCGGGCGCGGGGATTCCTTTGCTTGAGCCAGTCCGAAAAGACGCCGCCGGTCGTTACGCCCAGCCAGCCCGCCACCGCGGTCACCACGCCGAGGACCATACCCACCTGGCCGACGCCGGCGTCGAAGACGCGAATGAAGTAGGGAGCGAACCAGAAGCCGAGGCCATAGCCGGCGAACGACAGGAATCCGAAGCCGAGCATGCCGAACACCATGGCTCGGCTTCGGTAGATGAGCACATACGCCGGCCGGTCGCGGAGCGCGAGGCCCTGCAGCCAGGAAAAGAAAGCGTAGAGACCGATGGCCAGGGCGACCCATTGAATGGTGTCCCCGGTCGCAGCGGTCAGCGCCCAGGCGGTCGCGGCGCAGGCGCCCGCGATAGCCAGGTTTCGGACCACGCCGCGAAGCCCCGATTCACCGCGTGCGATCGAGAGCACGGTGAACGGCGGCACGATGGCCGCGATCTCTCGGAAGAGCTCTCGAAAAGGATGAGGATGAAGCTCAGCGGCGGCCAGACCCTCCGAAGCGCCGCGGGCCGGCTCGCGGAGCGTCCAGACCCAGAGCGCCATCAGGAGCCCCGGCAGGCCGACGCCGAAGAACGCCGCTTGCCAGCCGACCAGGCCGAACGGGCCGCCGGTCGGGAAAGCGCTGTTCCAGGAGTCGACGATCCAGCCGCCGAGAAAGAGCCCGACGCCCGAGCCGATGAAGACGCCGCTCGAATAGACGGCGACGGCCGTGGCTCGCCGGCGAGGCGGGAAGTAGTCGCCGAGCATCGAGAACGCCGCCGGGCTGGCACTCGACTCGCCGATGCCGACGCCGATCCGAAACGCGGCCAGGCTCGCGAGGCTCCGGGCCGTGCCGGAGAGCGCCGTCATCGCGCTCCAGGCGAACAGGCCGATTGCGATCACCTTCTTGCGAGTCCAGATGTCAGCCAGGCGTCCGAGCGGGATGCCGAAGATGGCGTAGAAGACCGCGAACGCCGTGCCGTAGAGGAAGCCCAGGCTGGCGTCCGAGAGCCCCAGGTCGGCCTTGATGTCCTCGGCGAGGATCGAGAGGATCTGCCGGTCGATAAAGTTGAAGACGTAGACCAGGACGAGTACGGCCAGGGCGTATGCGGGATAGCCCCTCGATGGACGGTTTCCGTCCACGCGCTACTAGACGGTTCTGGCCGGCCGGAAGATCTGGTCGTGGACCCGCAGGGCGTAGCGGTCGGTCATGCCCGCGACCACGTCGAGGACCTGGGTCACGAGGGGCTCCTCGCGCAGGCGGTAGCTCGCGGGCATCTCGTCGGGATGGTCGAGGTAGTAATCGACGAGGTCACGGAGAATGCGCACCGCCTTCGCGGCCTGGATCTTGGACTCGGGTCGCAGGTAGACGTTCTCGAACATGAAGGCGCGAAAGCCGTTCATGGCCTCGAGCACGCGGGGAGCTATGGCGACCTCGCCCAGCCGAATCGACTCGTCGATGACGGCGTGGATCATGGTCGAGACCCATTGCCGTCCGGGTTCGCCGAAGACCGCGCGGCTCTCTGCCGGCAGCATCGCGTGAGTGAGAATGCCCGCACGCACCGCATCCTCCATGTCGTGGACCAGATAGGCGATGCGGTCGGCGTAGCGGATCAACATGCCTTCCTGAGTGGCGGGCCCAGGTGTGATTTTCCAGGTATGGGCGCGGATGCCGTCGAGAACTTCCCAACTCAGATTGATCGGCTCGAGGACGCTGAAGACGCGTACGCCCTGTTCGGAGTGGAGCCACTCGCCTTCGACGTACGGCGACAGGGCCTCTTCGCCGATGTGCCCGAACGGTGCGTGCCCGACTTCATGGCCGAGACAGATAGCCTCGGTCAGGGTCTCGTTGAGGCCCAGCGCGGCGGCCAGCGAGCGAGCGATCTGGGTGACCTGAAGGGTGTGCGTCAACCGGGTGACGACATGGTCGCCCTCGGGATTGATGAAGACCTGCGCCTTTTGCTTGAGGCGGCGAAACGGTTTCGAGTAGAGGATCCGGTCTCGGTCCCGCTCGAAGCAGGTCCGGTAGGGATCCGGAGCTTCCTCTTGCTCGCGGCCGCGGCTGTCCGCCGAACAGACCGCGATCGGCGCCAGAAACTCGCGCTCGCGCCGCTCTCTGATCTCACGTTTGAGCTCTGTAAAGCGTCCTGAAGTGGTTTCGCTGACGGCCAAACAAGCCTCCTCATGCCCCTTTTTGGGGCGGCGAGTGTAGCAGGCGCGATGGTCTTGTGTGGCGCCCCGGGTCGCCTCGAACGAGGCTACCCAGCGGCGTGGTCCGGTCCCGCCTATACGGGTATGGACGGCCTGGGGAGCCGGCCGGAGACTGACGAAGGATGCGAACCGTCGCGGAGCTCTCGCCGAGCGACCTGTACCGCGCTTGTGATGCATCGAAGCTTGGCTTCGACACGACATCCGAGCTCGAGGCGCCGACCGAGGCGCCCGGGCAGACGCGCGCGCTGGCGGCGGTCGAATTCGGCATCGAGCTCGAGGGTGCCGGCTACAACGTCTTCGCGTTCGGCCCGCCGGGGATGGGCAAGCACGGCGCCATTCAGCGCTATCTCTCGGCCCGGGCGAAGGAGCAGCCGAAGCCCGATGACTGCTGCTATGTCAACAACTTCAAGGAGGCGCAAAAACCGCACCTGCTCAGACTTCCGGCGGGTAAGGGCGCGGAGCTTCGGTCCGAAATGGAACGTCTCATCGCTGAGGTCGGGACGGTGCTCCGGGCCGTGTTCGAGGGCGAGGAATACCAGGGTCGGCGCAGAAGCATCACCGAAACCGCCGAGCAGAGGCAGCAGGAGATTATCGAGACTCTGGCCAAGAAGGCCGCGGACAGCGGGATCGCATTGCTGCGTACGCCGGTCGGTATCGCCTTCGCTCCGTTGAGCGATGGTGAGATCGTCAGCCCCGAGCAGTTCAGCGAGCTGCCGGAAAAAGAGCAGGAAAGGCTACGCGGCGAGATCGAGCGCTTCGAGAAGAAGGTCGGCCAGGCCCTGCACCAGGAGCCGGTCGTGCAGCGCCAGGTGCGGGATCAGATCCGAGAGCTCAATCGAACGGTGAGTCGCCGGGCCATCGGTCCTCTCATCGCGGACATGCGCGAGGCGTTCGCGGGCTTTGCCAAGGTCGAGTCTTATATCACCGAGGTCGAGAACGAGATCCTCGACCACGCGCATTCCTTTCTGGCACGGGCGCAAGGAGACGACGCCCAGCAGCAGCTGCAGCGGATGTTGGGCGGTGAGCCCGCGGACGAGGGCTTCTCGCAGCGGTTCGAGGTCAACCTGCTGGTGGATCACTCCGAGTCCGAAGGCGCTCCGGTGGTCTACGAGGATCACCCCTCGGTACAGAACCTCCTGGGCCGTATCGAGCACCTTTCGAGAATGGGGACGCTGGTCACCGATTTCACGATGATCAAGGCGGGCGCCCTGCATCGCGCCAACGGCGGCTATCTACTGGTTGACGCGATCCGGCTTCTGCGCGAGCCCCTCGCCTGGGAGGCGCTCAAGCGAATGCTCGAGTCGCGGCGCGTCACGATCGAGTCGCTGGGGCAGCTCACCAGTCTGGTCAGCACCTACTCGTTGGAGCCGGAGCCGGTGCCGCTCTCGGTCAAGATCGTCTTGATCGGTCCGCCAATCGTCTACTACCTCCTTTCGGCCCACGACCCCGACTGTCGAAGGCTCTTCAAGGTCAAAGCCGATTTCGGCGAGCGCATGGAGCGCGACGAAGCGGCGGAAGCCGCCTATGCACGTCTGGTTGCCGGGCTGGCCGCGGATCACGGTCTCAAGCCATTCGATAGCACCGCGGTTGCGCGCATCATCGAGCACGGCGCCCGGCTGGTCGGCGATGCCGAGAGGCTCTCTCTCTCGGTCGAGGCGATCGAAGGGTTGGCTCGTGAGGCGGACCACTGGGCGGGCAAGAACGGTAACGGTCGGGTCACGGCGCAGGACGTTCAACAGGCGCTCGATGCCAAGGAGTTTCGCGCCGATCGGATTCGCCAGAGAATGCTCGAAGAGACTCTACGCGAGACCATCCTCGTGGATACCGAAGGTTCCGAAGTCGGCCAGGTCAACGGGCTGTCGGTACTGACGCTGGGCGACTACTTGTTCGGTCGGCCGAGTCGCATCACCGCCCGTGTGCGTCTCGGCAAAGGAGAGGTCCTCGACATCGAGCGCGAGGTCGAGATGTCCGGGCCCATCCATTCCAAGGGCGTCCTCATCCTGGCCGGATTCTTGGGCTCCCGCTATGCCGCCGAACGGCCTTTGTCACTGTCCGCGAGCCTGGTCTTCGAGCAGTCTTACTCCGGCGTCGACGGCGACAGCGCCTCCTCGGCAGAGCTCTATGCGCTGCTCTCGGCGATCGGCGGGTTTCCTCTGCGTCAGTCTCTGGCGGTCACCGGCTCGGTCAATCAGCTCGGCCAGGTTCAGGCAGTGGGAGGGGTGAACGAGAAGATCGAAGGGTTCTTCGACCTCTGTGAGAAGCGAGGTCTGACCGGTGACCAGGGGGTTCTGATCCCATCGTCCAACGTCAAGCACCTGATGCTGGCCGGGCGGGTCGTCGATGCGGTCAGAGACGGGAAGTTCCATATCTACCCGGTAGCGACGATTGACCAGGGGCTCGAGGTGCTCACGGAGTTGGCCAGCGGCGAGCCGGACGAGGAGGGGACGTATCCGCAGGACAGCATCAACGGCAAGGTGCAGGCAAGGTTGGAAGTGCTTACCGAGCGCGCGCGCTTCTATTCGAGTCCGCCCGCGGAGCCGATCGGAGAAGAGAAGGGCGAGCCGGTCGGTAGCGACTCCCGTAAAGGGTGAGCCTTGACGACACTTCGACGAATCTTGGTCGCCATTGACGCCTCTCCGGCAAGCCTGGCGGCCGCCGAGGCGGCGGCCGAGCTGTCCAAGCAGCTGAGCGCGGAGCTCGAAGGCGTATTCGTTCGAGAGCACGAGCTCTTGGCGTTGGCCGGCTCGCCGTTGGCGCGGCATCTCGACCTGTTCACCGCCTCGATTCGCGAGTTCGAGGCGCGCGATCTCGATCGAGATCTCACTCGGCAGGCGGCAAGAGCCGGGGCGGCTCTTGGCGAAATCGCCAAGCGAGCCGGGGTAGAGCACAGGTTTCGGGTCGCCCAGGGCACGGTGGCGACCGAGATCGCCCGCGCCTCGGACGAAGTCGACCTGGTGATTCTGGGCGCGATGGGCTGGTCGTCTCGGTCCCGAGCTCGGACCGGCTCGACCGTGCGCGAGCTACTGTTGCGCCGGGACAAGCACACCCTGGTGCTGGAGCGTTGGGTGGGCATCCAAGCGCCGATACGGGTGGCCTGCAATGGCACGGCTATCGGTGCCCGTGCCTTGGAGGTGGCCATCAGCATCGCCAAGGCCGCCGGGCAGACGGTCGAGGCGGTTCTGACGGAGCCGGATTCCGACGAGCTTCGCCGCCAGGTGCTCGAAGCTCTCGAAGGAGCAGAGGTGGCTGGCTCGATAACCGAGCTGTCTGGAAGAGCGGGCCGGACCGGTCATGATCTCGTGGCCGGCGAGCATGGCCTTCTGCTGCTGCCGCAAGATCTCTCCGAGCTGGACGTCGAGCAGGTTCTGGAGGAGGCGAGCACCCCGATCCTCCTCGTGAGCTGATCGAAGCGGCGCGGGCGTTGCTAGACTCCGGTGCGGTGACGTCGAGCCGCTCATTCGGTCACAGCAACAATCCCGGCTTCGCCTGTGCCGAGAGAGTTCTGCTGCTGCCGTTCGGAAGGGAGTCCTACCTGCCCGCGATGGTCGAGCGCTGGGGTGGCGAGGCGGTGCCGATGGACGAGACCACCGACCGGATCGTCTACCGGCTCGAGACGGCTGACGAGTCGGTGACGCTTGTCTACACCGGCATGGGGGCTCCGGCGACGGCGAACGGCCTGGAGATGATCGTCGCCAATGGTGGCAAATGGGTGGTGGTGTTGGGTGCCTGCGGCGGAGTGGTTCCGGAGGTCGCGGTGGGCGATCTCATCGTGGCCGAAGAGGCGGTGCGCGGAGAGGGTACGTCGCGCTACTACGCTTCTCAGGAAACGGCCGCGGAGTGCGATCTCGCAATGACCGAGGCTCTGTGGAAAGCGGCCCGCGATACCGGGTACTCCGAGGTGCATCGCGGCAAGGTCTACACGACCGACGCCGGCTACCGCCAGGGCTCCGAGATCTACGACGGTCGCCACGGCCGGGTGCTGGGCGTCGAGTGTGAATGCTCGGCAGCGGCGATCGTTGCCCGAACGCTTGGTCTCCAGCTGGGCACGATCCTGTTCGTCACGGACAACGTCACCCTGGCCGAGGAACGAGATCGGAAGTACCGCGGGTTGAAGGATTCAAGGGTGCGCTCGGGCTTCGAGGCAGCTTCGAGCGCGGCGGTCGAGGCGCTCTTGGCGCGGGCTTGAATCGAGCCGATCGAGAGGCTGTGACAATCTCGTGGCGGGGCTCCCGGCGAGCCCCGAACGGGGTAGAGTAGAGCGCCCGAAAAAACGAATGATGACGACTCCCGGTCCTTCTTGGCTTCCACGCATCGGCTGGTCGATTGCCGTTCTTGCGCTTGTGGTTTTCGGCTGGGGGCTCGACCGTCGCCAGAGGCTCGAAGCCAAGGGCGACGAGGTGCTGCGGATGCTCTTCGTGCCTTCGGTCGAGCAGGGGACCACGGTCGAGCGCGCGGACGAGCTAGCTCGTTTCATTCGGGAAGACTCGGGTTTGATTCTCCAGACCGAAGTGCCGACCAGCTACGCGGCAGTCATCCAGGCGCTGGGCTCGCAGCAGGCCGACGTCGCCTGGATGCCCGCGTTTGCCTATGTGATCGCCCACGGGCGCTACGGGGCCGAGGCCCGTCTCCAAGTCGTGCGCAGCGCCGAGCGGGACGGCATCATCGTCACACGGAGCGGTCAGGGCGAGCCGGCGACACTCGCCGACCTGGCCGGTCGCAGTGTCGCCGTGCCGGCGTCGGTCAAGGGCGAGCTGCGCGCCAAGTTGGTGGTCGCCCTGGACGAGCAGGCGCCTGGGTGGACCGAGGTCGAGGCGGAGAGCGACAAGGTGGCCGTCCGACTGCTGGTCGACCGCCCCTTCGAGATCGCCGCCGCCGCTTCGACGCACGTCTTTTCAGGGCCCTACGACCTGATCGGCGACGGCCGCAAGGAGCTCGAGTACGACCAGCCCGGCACACTCGAGCGCACCCGGATCGTCTATGAGACCGAGGAGCCGGTACAGGATCTCGACACCGTCTATCGCGGCTGCGTGATGGCGAGACGGGATTCGGGCATCCGCCGGCTGGGAGATCTCAACGGTCGGAGCTTCGCCTTCTCGGACGAGACTTCGA
>JAAENP010000544.1 GCA_024224155.1 bacterium | reverse complement strand
GGTCTCTTGGAAGACGGAGGGATCATCTCCGTCAAAGCCGAACATAATGAAGCCAAAAACCGCGATGCCTTTGCGATGCAGTTTGTCGATAGCCTCTTTGAAGTACCGAACTCTGTTGAGCTTTCCCTTCCCCGCAGAATCGAGGTTCTCCTGACGGATGGACTCGAAACCGATGAAGACCGCCTCACATCCACTCCTTGCAGCAAGCTCCAGGAGCTCATCATCTTTGGCTATGTTGAGACTGGCTTGACTGACCCACCTGACCTTCAGGGGTATCATGGCCTCGAAGAGCCTCTTGGCGTACTTCTTGTCACAAGCGATATCCTCGTCGGCGAAGTAGACGTAGTGTAGCCCCGGGAAGCGGCGATAGGCCTTCGTCGCCTTGATCTCTGCGATCACGTTCTCGACGGGCTTCGTACGGAGAGTGCCGATATAGCTCGGCAGGGAACAGAAGTCGCAGTCAAAGAGACAGCCACGAGATGTCTGAACGAGATTGGAGCGGTAATGCTCGGTCTGCACAAGATCCCACCTGGGGATCACCAGTCTTTTCAGATCCGGTCGTTTCTCAGGCCTATACAGCCGTTTCGGCCTTCCTCTCTCGAAGTCATCGAGAAACACCTCCCATGTGTCGTCTGCTTCGCCGAGAAACACCGTGTCGGCGTGCTGTAATGCCTCTTCGGGGCACATGGTGACGTGGACACCGCCAAGGGCAACGTGGGCCCCCGCGGCTCTGAATCTGTCAGCAAGCCGATACCCCTCGGGGGCGTAGCAGGTCAGGAAGGTGATGCCGACGATGTCAACGGGCGCATCGAAAACGATGTCCTCGATGTTTTCATCGACTATACGGACATCGAATCCGGGAGGAGTCAAGGCGGCCAGAGTGGGAAGGGCCAAAGGGAGAACCCCCAGTTTGTGGCCCGTCTGCTTCTTGCTGGCTTTATTGATCAAGCTCGAGAAATAGACGAAGTCGTTCTGGCTTTCCTGTTTTGATGAGATGTCAGGTGCTACGAGTAGGATCTTCATGATTGCTCCCGGTCAACTCGCAAAAGAAGTGTGCAGCCGTCTCCTAGACTTCCGCTTGGAGACCGAGTGTCCGCTCTTCACCGGCGTCTCGACTGCGGAGTGCTCCTCCATCGCCTGTCCTCTCACAGGAGTGTCGTGGTCGTCGGGCGCTCCCTCGCCCAGGAACCTGATCGAACCTCTCGTCAATGGTGTCGGTATTGACCCAGATTCGGCGGCCCTGGATCTTCTCAGGTGTGCCCTTATCGAGGCGTTCTTTAGATTACGCCTGAGGTGACGACGGAGCGCCACCCGGAAAGGCGGGATGGGCCGTACCGCAGATCGCAGCGCTCGCCCTGATCCTCGTTCTCACCACTCAGGTGCCGGCACGGGCGGACGCTGGTCCGGCAAAAGGCAAGCTCCTGGTCGCAAGCGAAGACCTCTTCGACCCGAGCTTCATCAGGACCGTGGTACTGCTGCTCGACTACGGCGAAACTGGTGCAGTCGGAGTGATTCTCAACCGCCCGACCAGTGGTTCCCTGAAGGACCTGCTGCCGGACGCCGACTGGGCATCACAGAGCCCCGATCCGATCTATCTGGGCGGTCCGGTCGGCATCAACCAGGCCTTGATGCTGTCCAGCACCGGCCAGGAGTCCCCCGATCAGCCCTGCGCAGCCGGCTTCGCCGCCAACGCCCTGTGCCCCAGAAAAGAAGATTCCCAGTCCGAGGGCGGGCGCTCCGCGAGGGAGAAGTTGTACCTCCCTGGGGTTTCTGTGTACGGTGGGTCTCGCCGCCGTTCCGGTCACTCGATCGACAGCGGATTGGTAGAACGGGAGAACCAGCCATGCGCACTTTCCTCATAGTCGGCGGGGCCGGCTACATCGGCTCTCATATGGTCAAGGCCTTGCTGGAAAAGGGCCACGAGGTGATCACCCTCGACGACCTCAACACGGGCCACCGCGAGGCCGTGGTGGGCGGCACGTTCGTGGAGGGCGACCTGGGAGATCGGGCTGTCTTGGATCGGATCTTCGGTGACCTCGCCGTCGACTGCGTGATGCACTTCGCCGCGCTGAGCCTCGTCGAGGAGTCGGTCCGGGAGCCGCTCGCCTACTACCGGAACAACGCCGGCAAGACGACCAATCTGCTGCTGGCGATGAAGGAGCACGGGGTCGACCGATTCATCTTCTCCTCGACCGCCGCCATCTACGGCGAGCCGGAGCGGATTCCGATCGCCGAGGAGGATCCCACCGGCCCGAAGAACCCCTACGGCCGCTCGAAGCTGTTCATCGAACAGATGCTCAGCGACTGCGAGGCGGCCCACGGCCTGAGATTCGCCACGCTGCGCTACTTCAACGCGGCCGGCGCCGACCCGTCCGGACTGATCGGAGAGGATCACTCGCCGGAGACGCATCTGATCCCGATCGTCTTGCAGGCGGCACTGGGCCAGCGGCCGCACGTCCAGATCTTCGGCACCGACTGGGACACGCCAGACGGCACCTGTTTGAGGGACTACGTCCACGTCAACGATCTGGTGGAGGCCCACCTCCTGGCCGCAGAACATCTGATGGACAACGGGAAGAGCATCATCTGCAACCTGGGCTGCGAAACGGGCTATTCGGTGAAGGAGATCATCGAGGTAGCTTCGAAGGTCACCGGCCGCCCGATCGAGGCGATCGACGCGCCCCGCCGCGCCGGCGACCCAGCGCGCCTCGTCGCCTCTTCCGAGAAGATCCGCGCCGAGCTCGGATGGCGCCCTCGCTTCGGCGACCCGGAGGCGATCCTGCAGACGGCCTGGAACTGGCACTGCAATCACCCGCACGGCTATCGGAGCTAGAGATGCGAATCGTCTGGGTCTCCCCACACTGCTGGCCCGACCACATACTTCGCGAGGACGGACTCGGGAAGAAGTCCCAGGGGGGGCAGACGGTGGTGATGTATCAGGCCACCATCGCGCTTGCCGAGGCCTTCCTCGATCTCCAGGTCGACATCTACGCGCGTTACGAGGACGGCGACAGCGTCGAGATCGACATCCACCCGCGCGTGCGGATCATCCGCCTGCCGCTCGGGCCCACCGATCGCTATCTGCCCAAGGAGGAATTCTGGGGCCCTCCGATCGAAGGGTTCGTCGGCGAAGTCGCCGCCTATGCCAAGGCGCGCGGACTGCGCTACGACCTGATTCACGGGCACTACGCCGACGGCTGGTACGTCGCGCATCATCTCGCCAAGCGGTGGAAGGTGCCCTTTCTCTGCGCCACCCACAGCCTCGGAATTCGCAAGCGGGACAACGCGCTGCGCATGAAGGAGGGCACCGCGGAGGAGCTCGACGAGAAGTACAGCTTCAGCGCGCGCATCCAGCACGAACAGGCCGCTCTCGACGCGGCCGACTGCATCTGCCCGCTGACCATCGAGGAGGGGGCCTATATCGCCGACAAGTACGCCGCAGATCCGGCGAAGATACGGGTTGTCAACAACGGGGTAATGGTCTCCGACTTCTATCCGCCCGACGAGCAGAAGCTCGTTGCGCTCCGCTCCCGCCTGAACCTGGGCCCGGACGACCTCCCGGTGCTGCTGATCGCGCGGCTCGACCCGAGAAAGGGGCAGCGGGAGCTGATCGAAGCTGCGCCCCTGGTCGTCGAGCAGGTCCGGCGCGCCAGCGCGAAGAACGTCAAGTTCCTCTTCGTCGCCTGGGTGGAAACGGCTTTCTCCAGGAGTCTCGAGCGCCGCGTGGATGAGCTCGGCATCCGCGAGCACGTCATCTACCACCCGCCGGTGCTCAACAAGGAGATCGCAGCGTTCTTCTGGGCCAGCGCCGTCTATTCGCTGTCGTCGAGCTACGACATCTTCCCCATCGTGATGCTCGAGGCCATGGCTTCCGGTCTTCCCGTGGTAGCCACCAAGAACGGCGGTCCGAGCGAGATCATCAGTCCCGGAGAAGAGGGCTATCTCGTTGAGCCGACGGACCGCGAGGAGCTGGCCGCGGCCCTCGTCAAGGTGCTGGCCGACGAGAAGGAGCGAGCCCGCCTGGGCATGAACGCCCACCGGAAGGTGGTTGCCCGGTACACGTGGGCCCGAATCGCCGAAAGGATGATGGGGGTCTACCGGGAAGTGCTGCCGCAAAAGCGCGTGGGCGCCTAGCACCCGCCCCTCGGATTCCAGGAGGCTCGCCAGATGGAAGGAGACAAGCTTCTCATCAAGCCGGGGCACACCCTCGTGTCGCGGAAGATACTCGGGGTCATAGGACCGGAGATCGAAGCCCGCGGCAAGTACACGATCTCCGTCGGGGGCGAATCCGGGGCCGGCAAGTCGGAGATCGCGTCCGAGATCGCGCGGCTGCTCGAAGAGCGCGGCACGCGCGCGGCGATTCTCCAGATGGATGACTACTTCATCTTCCCGGCGAGAACAACCCACCGGATGCGCACGCGCAACATCGACCAAGTGGGCATGTACGAAGCCCGGCTGGACTTCATGGAGTGCAACCTGCGCTCGTTCAAGCGCGGCGACCCGGACATCTACAAGCCGCTGTCGATCTACAACGAGGACCGCTTGACCACCGAGGTGATGCAGGTGGCCCATCTCGATGTGCTCATCGCCGAGGGCACCTACGCCACCGCGCTCGACTTTATCGATTGCCACGTGTTTATCGATCGCGATTATCACGACACCCGGGCCGATAGGGAAGCCCGCGCCCGGGACATCCTCGACAAGCTGATGGAGAGCATCCTTGAGCGCGAACACCGGATCGTCAGAGAACACAAGAAACTGGCCGACATCATCGTCGACAAAGACTTCACCGATATCGAAAAGGGGAGATCGGCGCCCGAGTAGGTGTGCCTGTACCTGCAATGAAGGCGACGCTGCCTGCCGCCCTAGAGGTGCCATGGTCTTGGCGCACCGTCCCCTTGGAGGTGTACGATTGAAGAGGTGGAACAGATCCTCGCGACCCGGGAAGGGCGGGAGGTCAGCAATGCAGTGGCGTAGGAAGCTCGGCGAGCGCGTCGCTGCGGCGAAGCAGAAGGCACACTCGGTCCCTTTGCCGCCAATGGTTGTCACTGAGGATAGTGCAGTGGGATGGGCCGCTGTCGAAGATTGGAATCAACCAAGAACCGGACCTCGGAGGCATGGGTTCGACTCGGCGGAGTTACTTCTCAATTTTCTCCTAGGGAAGCGGTTCCGAACGCGAGACGATTTCAGGGCTCGAATGCGGGGCAGGAGCGGATTTGTATTCCGCGGACAGAGCGACGCTTCGTGGTCGCTAGTACCCTCTGCTTTCCGACCGGGGCGACTCGACGAGTACGCTCCACAGCTTCCGGGCCCTCCGCCATCGGACGAAAAGGACTACAAGAGCTACATCGGGTGGCACGTTAACGCTGAGCTGCGCTCTGTTTTTCTCTTCATGGAGAACGCGGATCGTCTAGGAATTCCTACGCCCCTTGAGTACCAAAACGTCAGTCAATACAGAGAGATGGTCTCGGCACTCATGAACGGCCTCAAGACAGACCTGTCAGCTCCGTTTCCACTGTCAGGAGGCCACCTTTATGGGTCTTTAACCCGCAAGGGTGCGATGACCTCCCGTCAAGCAAAGATCGAGTAAGGTCTAGGGACATGCGCCGCATGCCATTCCCCCTGCTGATGATGATCGGGGCTCTGGGGGTCGTCGTTGTCGCCTCGGCAGCGGGTCCGCCCACGGGCTCAGGCGAAGGAACGGCGGAGGCCCGATACCTGGTGTTGATGATCGTCTATGCCGGCGTCGCACTCGTGTTCTCGTTCCTCTGCTCGGTCGCCGAGGCGGTGCTACTGAGCGTCTCGCCGTCGTTCATCGCCCACCTGCGGCAGCAGGGAAAGCCGCTGGCCGACCGCCTGCAGCACATCAAGTCGAGCATCGACCGCTCGCTGGCCGCCATCCTGACCCTCAACACGATCGCCCATACGGTCGGGGCCGGCGGTGCTGGCGCCGAGGCCGCCGTCTACTTCGGGGAGCGCTGGGTTGGGCTGGCGATGGCAGTGCTGACACTCTTGATTCTGTTCCTTTCAGAGATCGTTCCGAAGACCCTCGGCGCCGTCTATTGGCGGAGACTCGCCGCGCCGACGGCCGCTTTCGTGAGGATCCTCCTCGTGGTCCTTCATCCGCTCGTCTGGGTCTCGGAGCTTCTCACCAAGCTGATTACCCGGGGCAGGCCGGTCGACTCCTTCAGCCGTGAGGAGTTTGCGGCGCTTGCCGATGTCGGCGTCGAGCGCGGCCAGATCGAGGTCGAGGAGTCGCGGATCGTCAAGAACCTCTTCCGCTTCCGCGAGCTACGGGTCGAAGCCATTATGACTCCGCGAACAGTCGTCTTCGCCCTGCAGCAGGACCTGAGCATCGACGCCGCGCTCGCAGAGCACCCGGACCCTCCGTTCTCGCGAATCCCCATCTACCGCAAGGACCTCGACGACGTGCTCGCCTTTGTCCTCAAGGTCGACCTGATGCGCGATAAGCTCGCCGGACGGGGCTCACGTCTGCTTCGCGAGCTGGGGCGCGAGGTCCAGGTCGTCAGCGAGAAGACCTCGCTTGAGGTGGTCTTCGAGCGCCTCCTCGACCACCAGCTTCACCTGCTGCTGGTGCTCGACGAATACGGCGGTTTGGCCGGTCTGGTGACGCTCGAGGACATCGTCGAGACCCTCATCGGAATGGAGATCGTCGACGAGGTCGACGAGGTCGACGACCTCCAAAAACTGGCGCGGCAGAAGTGGGAAGGGCGCCGCCGGTAGCGGGAGTGAGCTCGAGCCAAACTACGCAGCCTCTAGATCCTCTCCAAAAAAGCCGTCCCCCAGCCGAGTCAGGAAATCCAGCGAGTACCGTCAGGGCCCTTCCTCGTAGCTCGACCCGCCGGCGAGGGCGTCGCCCTGCTCGACTAGGTCGTGCGCTGCGACGATATCGGGATGGGCGTCCTCGAGGTCGTCGATGAAGATGACGAGATCGAGGACCTTCGGAAGCTAGCACGCCAGCGGTGGGAGAAGAAGCGGCGAAGGCTGGAGATCGATCTCTGAGCCGTGGCTGCCCGGGTCAGGCTCCATCAGGTAATCCGCCATACTAGAGACCGATGGAGACCGTAGAGTTCCTCTCCGAAGCGGTTGTCGTTCTCGCCGCCGCCGTCGCGGTGGTGCTGCTCTCCGCCCGACTGCGCATCCCGCCGGTGGTCGGCTTCCTGATCAGCGGCATCCTCGTCGGTCCCTCGGGCCTGGCCCTGGTGCCGGAGACCGAGCAGGTCGAGATCTTCGCCGAGATCGGCGTTGTGCTGCTGCTGTTCGTCATCGGGCTGCAGCTCAGCTCGGCCGAGATGAGAACCCTCGGCCGCTCGTTTCTGATCGGCGGCTCCCTGCAGTGGGCGCTGACCACCGGGCTGACCATGGGGATCGTCATCGGCTTCGGGCTGCCACTGGCCCGCGCCCTCTTCATCGGCTTCGTGGTCAGCCTGTCGAGCACCGCGGTGGTTCTCAAGGAGTACCAGGAGCGGCGCGAGACGACGACGCCACCGGGCCGGGTGGTGCTGGGCGTGCTGCTCTTCCAGGACCTGCTGATCGTGCCGATGATCGCCCTCACTCCGGTCCTGTCGGGCTCGATCGAGGCGTCCGCCTCGAGCCTGACCCTGCGTTTCGGCGGTGGGCTGGCGGCGGTGGCCCTGGTGTTCTTCGTCGGCCGTGTCCTGATACGGCAGCTGACGCGGATGATCGCCGGCACCCGCATCCGCGAGCTCTTCGTCCTCGGCGCCCTGACCACCTGCCTGGCCATGGCCTGGTTCACGGCGCGTCTCGAGTTCTCCCTGGCCTTGGGCGCGTTCCTCGCCGGAGTGCTGGTCGCCGAGACCGAGTACAGCCATCAGGTGATCGCCGATATCGGTCCGTTCCGCGACCTGTTCGCCAGCATTTTCTTCGTCTCTATCGGCATGCTGGTCGATCTGCCGTTCGCTCTGGCCAGACTGCCGTTGCTCGTCGGGCTGGCCCTGCTCCTGGCCGTCGGCAAGGCGCTGGTGGCTGCGGCGGCGCTCAAGCTGGCTGGGTTCACGCTGCGCATCGCCCTCATCTGCGGCATCGGCCTGGCACAGATCGGCGAGTTCTCCTTCGTCCTCATGGAGGTCGGCCGTGCCAACGGCCTGCTGCAGGGGGAACGGTTCCAGATTCTCCTGGTGGCAGCGGTTCTGACCGTCGCCTTGACGCCCATTCTGGTGCGCGTCGCGCCGGCGGTGGGCACCCGGGTCGCCGCGCGGGCGCGCCGCCCGGACCCCGACGAGGGCTCGCCGGGGGGCCAGGCGCCCTCCGGCCACGTGGTCGTGGTCGGTTACGGGATGAACGGCAGCTTGCTGGCCCGGATCCTGCGAGAGACCCACATCCCCCACCTGGTAGTGGAGCTCGACCCGGACGCCGTGCGCCGCGCGCGCGGTGAAGAAGTGCCGGTGCTGTTTGGCGACGCAGCGCGGAAAGAGATCTTGGAACGGGCCGGTGTCCAAGACGCCAAGATGATCGTGTTCGCGATCTCCGACTTCAGCGCCGTAAGTCGCTCTTTGAAAGCGGCTCGAGAGCTCTCGCCAGACATCGAGATCCTGGTCCGCACGAGCAAGTTCAAGGAGATCGAGGACCTCCGCGAGGCCGGTGCGAACCAGGTCGTGGCCGAGGAGTTCGAGTCGGCGATCGAGATCTTCACGCGCGTTCTGACGGCCTACCACGTGCCGCGCAACGTGATTCGCGCGGAGACACGAGCCCTGCGCGGCGAGGCGTACCAGATGCTGCGGCACGCCCCGGTAGGCCAGGCCTTCGAAGCCGTCCTCGAGGCCCTAGAGGCCGGAACCACGGACATCTACCGCATCGTGTCGGAAAGCGGCGCGGCCGGCCGCACCTTGAGGGACCTCGATCTGCGGCGGCAGACCGGGACCAGCGTGATCGCCGTGGTTCGCGGCGAGCAGTCGTATCCGAACCCGTCGTCCGACCTCCGCCTGGAGCCCGGCGACTGCTTGGTCCTGGTGGGCGGCCACGAGGAGATCGATCGTGCTTTCCGGTTCCTCGATGGCGATCCGACGGCCTGACCCCTCGGTGAAGGGTTCACCAGCCAGCTCCCGCGCTACCCAAACGACCGAGGAGCCCGTGCTCAAGCTGCCCGCTATGCAGCGACGCTCGGCCTCGAGCCCGGCCGCTCGCCGAATCGCTCTGGCGTCCTAAACCCCTCCGGCTTGACGGCCAGGACGGAGCAATCGACTCGAGCCAAAGCGTCCTCGGCGGCGTCGCCGATCAGCACACCTGCCGGCCCGCTCCTCCAGACCGTTCCCATCACGAGCACATCGACCTCCTCACGGTGGGCGGCGATTACGTCCACGGCTGCTGCCCTTTCCAGGCGCACATCGTGCCGCACGCGGCTCAAGTCGCACCGCGACAGAAGCTCAGCGATCCGACGACGGTAGTGGCCCAGAGCGGTCGTCACGAGCCTCGGTGAGTTGTAGGAGGTCCAATGACCCAGGCAGTAGGCGATCCGAAGCTCGCTGTCGTCGGCTTCCGCCAATAGCGCCGAATGCTCCAGTACCCGCAGGCTCTCCCGCTGTCGCTCGCTCCAATCCTCACCCGCGTCCAGTGCGGCCAGTATCCGCCGGTGTCGGCCGTGTTCGACTTGCCTGTTCACCCAGACGGAGCACGGACAATCCTTCAGTAGGCGCAGATCGGTCCTCCCGAACAGCGGCCCCGGCCAACCTTCCTCCGTACCGGCGTTCAGCACCACAAGATCGTGTCTATTGCGCAGGACCTCGCGGATGAGCTCGGCGAACGGCCTGCCGATCAGCACCTTGACTCGGACAGCCACGCCCCGCCGGCAGGCCGGGGTCACCAGGAGATCCAACTCCCGCAGGCGAGCGGCAACGACCGCCTGTCGGGATTCGGGATCTCCCCCCAGCGTTGACCAGGGCCGATCCCGGCTCGGCAAGACATCCACTACCCAGAGCAACGCCTCATTCGAGGCGGCAAGCGCCTCGGCCCGCCGTAGCGCCACGTCAGCGCCGGGCGCCCCATTCGCGTACAGAAGGATGCTCTTGAGGCGTTTCATCGTGCCTCCGGGTCAGCGGGCGCGCGGTCAGACATCTGAAACCCAGGCAGCCGGATCGGCGAGACAAAGCCATCCGGTTTGACCGTCAGGAGCGAGCAGTCCACTCTCTCCAGCACCCCTTCCGCGGTGTTGCCGATGAAGAAGCGACGGACACCGGTGCGGCAAAACGTACCCATGACGAGCAGATCGATCCGCTCCTCGCTGGCCAGCTCTGATATCGCAACGGCGGGTCTTCCCGCAACAAGATGAACTCTTGGGTCCGGGCCGAGATCGTACTCCGCGAGGAACTCAGAGAGTCGCCGATTGATCTCGCTGCGCGCGGTCGCTTCCCACCTCTTCCAGACCTCCCCGGACGACCCCGGCGGTATTCTAGGAAGTTGCCACACGTGGACCACGTGCAACACGCCTCTCTCTAGCTTCGCCATGGAGGTCGCAAGCTCCACGATCCTTCGGTTGAGCGAGTCCTTCTCCGGATCGGCCGGATCCGGGTCGATGGCGGCCAGAACCCGGGTGAAGCGGTTCGCCGCATGCGCTCGGAGGACCCAGGTCGCACAAGGGCACCTGCGCATGAGCTGCATGGTCGTTCTGTCAATGGCCCCTTCGCCTAGGCTGCTGCCTCCTGTGGTAATCACGAGATCGTGCTCGGAACGTTGGACCTTCCGAGTGATCTCTAGGAAGGGCTTGCCGGCCGCGGGCTCCGTCTCGGTTTCGACGCCCCGCTCTTGGGCTACCGCCGCCAGACGAGTCAGCAATCGGCACCGGTCACCGCGGACCCGGGCGAGAATCCCAGGAGGGAGAATCTCCCGAAACAGCTCCGGTTCGTGCACGACATCGATGAACGTCAGTTTCGCCCTGTTTGCTCTAGCGAGGCTGAGTGCCCGCTCGAGGGCTCGCCTCGGGACCGGCCCATGGTCCAGGCCGGCGACGAAGAGGATGTTGCGGAAACTCTCCACACCGCCGGAGCTGCGCGACTCGGCGCCGGAAACATGTCCTCCGGTAGGCGGCAGCGGAGGAGGCGTCCAGCCCCGCCCAGTCGGGTCAGGGCGTCGCTCCGGCACGGGATCTCGGGCGCTTGACACTTGCTTCGGTTCCGCCGAGGCCCTTTCGGGTCAGGCGGCCTCCAATCTGCGGACTCTCCTTACACACGCTGGATGGGCTTCCTTCTCGCTCCAGAACACTCTTCTCTCCTGACTGCCGAATGTGAGATTGCAGACCGCGCAGTAGCTCGACGAAGTCAGGATCTGGAGCTCTGCCCCTTCGTAGTCGGACCGCGTGCTTGCCCTCGAGCGGTCCGCCCGCCCCCGGCTGGTGGATGCGTCCTGCCGTGCCATCGGTCACCTCTTTCCAGGATCGGTGCCTGTCGCTTCTTTCCCAGGGAGAGAGTACGAGACCGGGAAAGCCTAATCAATACCGTGCGATCGAAAGATTCAATCGTTTTTTCCAAACTATTGTTCGCGAGGTTCGGCTCGGGCCAGGATTGCAAGCTCGGACGAGCGCTGCACCAGCAGACGAATGGCGCTATCGAGAGGGATATACTTAAACCTCGACAGAAGTGTCGAGGTTTCGCTTCGCTTCGTACGAATGAACGAATGCCGGTCGACTTCCTCAACTTTCAGCACCTCTATTACTTCTGGATCGTAGCCAGAGAGGGCGGGATTTCGCGCGCCAGCGAGGTTCTCGATCTCTCACCGTCCACGATCAGCGCGCAGATCGGCCAACTGGAAGAGGCTCTCGAGGTGAAGCTGTTCCGCAAGGTGGGCCGGAACATTCGCCTGACCGACGTCGGCCAGATCGCCTTTCGCTACGCCGGACAGATCTTTGGGCTCGGCCGCGAGCTGACCCATGCTCTCAAAGGCTGGGATACAGAGGGTCCGTTCAGCCTCCAGGTAGGCATCGCCGACGCCGTACCGAAGCTGGTCGCCACGAAGCTCCTGCAGCCCGCGTTCACTGTCTCCCCGGAGATACGGTTGACCTGCCGAGAGGGCCGTCCCGAGCTCCTCCTCGCTGAGCTGGCGCTGCATCGTTTCGATCTGATTCTCCTCGACGCGCCCGCCGACCCCGGGTCCACTATCCGAGCCTTCAGCCGGCTTCTCCAGGACTGTGCTATCGCGGTGTTCGGGACTCCGGAGCTGTGTCGACAGCACGGTGACGGTTTCCCCGAGTCGCTCGAAGCAGCCCCTGTCCTCATGCCCACTCCCAACTCCTCCATCCGGAGAGCCTTCGGTCGCTGGCTGGAAGAGCAGGGACTCCAACCAAGGGTCGTAGGAGAGTTCGAAGACGGGGCACTGATGAAGGCTTTCGGCGAGATCGGTGCCGGGCTTTTCCCAGCGCCGTTGATCATCGCGGAGGATCTCAAGCGCCAGTATGGCGTCGAGTGCCTGGGCTCACTCGAGGGCACCCATGCGCGCTACTACGCGGTCACCGTCGAACGGCAGCTGGAGCACCCTGCCGTGCAGGCAGTCTGCGAGCCTGCCGGCAAAGCCGAGCCCTAAGTGGTAGCCGGCAACTCGGAGCAGAGAGGGCGAACGGCGAGAACGAGTCGAGAGGCAAGCCTGCCGAATTTCTCTCAGGTCCGAAGGAGCCGCCGACGGAGGTCGACCGCTACGCCGGCGGGGGCCATGGTGTCCCCAACGGGAGAGATTTGGAACACCGTTTTCGCCCAACTCGAATCCTTTAACTCACTGAGGGACATGAGCTTAGCCGCCTGAGGCTTTCGCCCTGACGCGTGATGACAACTGTCCGCATCGCCTCGGGGAGGTCCTGGACCGGACCGTCTGG
>JAAENP010000543.1 GCA_024224155.1 bacterium | reverse complement strand
GTTGCGGGCGGGCTCGACACCAGCTTCTTGTTGTAGATCTGGGTGATGACCTTGTAGCTGAGCGGCAGACCGTAGACCGTGTCCTGGTAGGTCATCGCTTCCATGGTCGAGGGAATGAAGCGGTCGACCACTTCATCCTCGAGAAAGAAGTCGATGGGCTCGATCGTGTTGCCGGCCTCGATCCAGCCACCGAGACGGTCCTGCGGATAGATGAAGACGTCCGGCCCCTTGCCGCGCGGCACCGCCGCGGTGACCTTGTCCGGGTAGGCGTCCCAGGGCACGGCCAGCGTGTTGACGACGATCTTTCCGCCCTGGGCCTTGTTGAACTCCTCGACCACCTTTTCGAACGCCGCCTTCTCACCCGCGCGGTAGCCATGCCAGACCACCAACTCGGCCTGCGCCGTCGCCGGCGTTGGCGCCAGACCGGGCGCGAGCAGTAACACGACTGCCAGCCATCCGATTCCTTTGAGCTTTCCAGTCATCTTTTGTCTCTCCTCGGTCAAGTTCTCAAAATCAAACAACGAGACTCTTCTCGGTCTCGGCGTCAAAGAGGTGAAGCCGGTCGAGCTCGACCAGAAACTCGACCCGATCGCCGACCGTGGGCGCCATCGCCGGCGGCACGGTAGCGGTAATGAAGTCGCCAGCGACCTTGCCGTGCACGATGTTCTCGTGCCCGAGCGGCTCGACCACCTCGACATCGGCCGCGAGCGAGCCGACCGCCCCTTCGAGGTCCTCGGCCGACAGATGCAGGTGCTCGGGCCGGATGCCGACGATCAACTTGCGCTCGTCGCTGCCCACCATCGACTTCAAGCCTTCCGTCAGCCGGAACTCGAATCCATCGCCCTTGAGCGACTCGACGTCGGCCACGGCATCGACCAGGTTCATCGGCGGGGTTCCGATGAAGCCGGCGACGAAGCTGTTGGCCGGCCGCTCGTAGACGTCCAGCGGAGTGCCCACCTGCATGAGATCGCCGTCCTTCAAGATCGCGATCCGGTCACCCATGGTCATCGCCTCGACCTGGTCGTGGGTGACGTAGACGGTCGTGGTCTTGAGACGCTTCTGCAGCTTCGAGATCTCCGCTCGCATCTGCACCCGCAGCTTGGCGTCGAGGTTCGAGAGCGGTTCGTCGAACAGAAACACCGACGGATTGCGAACGATGGCGCGGCCCACGGCGACACGCTGTCTCTGGCCACCCGAGAGCGCCCGCGGCTTGCGATCCAGAAACTCCGTGATGCCCAGAATCTCGGCGGCGCTCTGAACCCGCCGGTCGATCTCGTCCTGAGGCATCTTGCGCAGCTTCAAGCCGAACTCGAGGTTCTGGCGCACGCTCATGTGCGGATACAGCGCGTAGCTCTGGAAGACCATGGCGATATCGCGTTCCTTCGGCGGCAGGTCGTTGACCACTCGATCGGCAATCGAGATCTCGCCGTCGGTGATCTCCTCGAGACCGGCCACCATGCGCAGCGCGGTGGACTTGCCACAGCCCGATGGGCCGACCAGCACCATGAACTCCTGGTCTTCGATGTCGAGGTTGAGCTTCTCGATAACGGTCAGGTCACCGTAGTTCTTCTTGACATCTCTGAGCTTTACATCGGCCATCGTCACTTCCTCTTCGAAAGGCTCAATTGTCGTCGGAGACCGCGAGAACCCTCGCGCTCCGAGCAGGGATCGGCATCCTCAAGGTGTCGTCCAAGACCGGCGCCTGCTCGTCTCCCCAGACGTCTCGCACCGCCGCCCCCACCCATTCCTCCGGCACTTCGAATTCAATCGTCGCCGCTTCTTCACCGCGATTGACGGCCACCGCGACGGCGGTACCGGTCTCCGCGTCGCGCCGCAGAAAGACCAGCAGGTCGTCGCCGAACTGAACACCCTCGTGATCGCCGCGCCAGAGCGCCGGGTGGGCGCGCCGAAGCGAGATCAGACGCTTGTAGGCATCGCGAAGCTCCTCGTCGCGAGGTTGGCCGGCTCCGGGTTGAATATCGCGGTCCCCCCACGGCATGTCGCTGCGGTTGTCGGGCCAATCGCCGCCCGGGCGCGCCACTTCCTCGCCGTAGTAGATGGTGGGAATCCCGCTCGCCGTGAACTGCAGCACCACTGCCAGCTCGAAGGCGTCGACATCCCCTTCGAGCATCAGCAGCCCGCCTTTGACGTCATGCGACGACAGGAAATGGGCCAGGTGGTAGCCGTCCCGCACCTCGTGCCGCTTCTCCAGGTAGCGGTTGAAGGCGACGGCACGCCCGCGTCCTTGCAGGAAGGCGATTGCGTTGCCTTGAAACGAGAAGTCGAAGCCTCCGTCCATCTCGTCGCTGGCGAACCAGGGATCCAGCGAAGTCGCGCTCCCGGCCCAGACCTCGCCCAGAAGGTAGAAGTCCTCGCCGAGCTCTTCGTTCACCCGGCGCCGGTGTTCCCGCCAGAAGTCGTGCTCGACGTGTTTGAAGGTATCGATGCGAAACCCGTCGAGCCCGGTCCGCTTGGCCAACCCCAAGTGCGCCTTCATCAGGTAGTCGCGGACCTCGGGGAGATCGGTTCTGAAGTCGGGCAGGCCGGCGACGCATGAGGTCAAGTCGTCGCTGCCGCAGGTTCCGGCCTGCTCGGTCCGAAACCAGCCCCGGGTGGCCGGATCGGTCAGGTACTTCGAGTCATAGCCGGCATGGTTGTAAACGACGTCGAGCAGAACCTTAATGCCGCGCTCATGAGCTGAATCGACGAGCGCCTCGAGCTCGGCCTCGCTGCCGAAGCGGGAATCGAGCGCGTAGAAATCGTCGGCCCAGTAACCGTGGTAGCCCCAGTCCGGAAAGCCGGCGCCGGTCACGAAACCCGGGATGTTCTCGACCACGGGCGTGATCCAGAGTGCGGTCACGCCGAGCTCGGCCAGCTCGTCGAGCTGTTGGCGCAACCCGACCAGATCGCCACCGTGAAACGCGCCTTTGGCGGATGGATCCGCCTCCGCGTTATTGGTCGGATCGCCGTCGGCGAACCGGTCGACGATGACGAAATAGAGAACCGCCTCGGACCAATCGCTGTGCGGCTCGACGGTCGCGGTCTCCGGCGCCTCGGGGGCGCGCTCGCCCACCTGTTCGTCCCGTACGGGGGACTCTAACCGAGCCGCACCCGAGCATGCCGACAAGCCCCCCAAGGCGATCAGAAGGGCCGACAACAGCAGGCCGATCGCAAGGCTCGGGCGCAGACCCGGCATGGGATGTACTCTGGCCCTGGGCATGTCCGAGATAAGCGGCTCCGCTATTGCCGAGCCGCTCCCGAGTATGAGCAACACCCACGCGCGAAGATATCCGGTCTTTCCGAAAGAGGGATAGGCACAAGTACCTACCCGGTGCTAACCGGCTATCCGGGCCGGGTGCCGTCCGGGTGCCGAGCACCCACCCGACCACTTACCCGAGCGCCTACCCGAGCATGCGGCGTCGATTCTCGACGGCCGTCGGAATCGAGAACAGGAACGCCGCCCCGCCGTCGGAATTCGGCTGGCACCACAACCGGCCGCCGTGGGAGGCGACGAGGGTCCGACTGATCGAGAGGCCCATGCCCATGCCCGAGGTCTTGGTCGAGTAGAACGGCTCGAACAGCTTCTCCGGTTTGTCCGGCAGACCCTTGCCGTTGTCGACAACAGTCACCTCGACGGCTTCGGATCCCAGCGCCGAGGTGGATACCAGCACCCTTGCGGCGGCGCCGGTGTCTTGGTGCGCCTCGATACCATTCCGGATGAGGTTGAGCACGACCTGCTCGAGCTGAATCGGGTCCGCGATCACGGGCTCCAGGTCGGCCGACAGCACCGTCTCGATCGCACAACCGTGCATGCGGGCGTCGGCCTCTGCCAGAGCCACGGCCTCGGTGACGACGGCGTTTAGGTCCACGACCTCGGCGCCGGTCTCATGCCGGCTCACAAAGGTCCGCAGCCGACGGATCACTTTGCCCGCTCGCAGCGCCTGCTCGCCGATCTTGCCGAGAGTGGTCATCAGATTCCCCGACTCGACCTTGCCGGACTCGACCCATCTCCTACAGGCCTGGGCGTAGGAGGCAATCGCGGTCAGGGGCTGGTTTATCTCGTGGGCGAGACCGCCGGCCATCTCTCCCATCGCGGTGACCCGATCGACTTGTGCGAGTCGCTCCCGGCTCTGCCGGGCTTCTTCCTCCGCCTTCAGACGCTCGGTCGAGTCCTCGAAATGGATGACGACTCGTACCGGCTCGTCGTTCTCGTCGAGCTGGACGCCGCACCGAATCAGACCGCTGCGAACCTCGCCCGACCGGGTCACCAATCGCATCGGGCGCGCCTGGAACCCGGCCTCGCCGGCCAGAACCCGGGTCAGCAGCTCCTCGGCATCCGCGGCGTTGTCCGGATGGATGAGATCGAGCCAGCGCGAACCGATGAGCTCACTTTCGTCGTAACCGGTGAGCTGGCACAGGAACCGGTTGGCGGTGGTCAGAAGCCCGGCCGGATCGACCACGGCAATGCTGGTGAGCGCGCTGTCGAGGGTCAGGCGGTGCTCCTCTCCCTGCTCTCGCAGCCGCCGCAGATGACGCCGGGTGTTCCTGACCATCGGCCGGAACACCGCCAGGGAGAGCACGACCAGAACCGCGAGATTGGCCAGCGTCACCGCGACCAGAGCTCGCCGAGATCGGCGCAGGCGGCTCTCGGTGTAGCGCTCGAGCTCGTTGGCCACGGCATCGAGGCTGCCCAGAAACGTCCCCTCCTCGGCTATTTCCAGCACGGTTTCCAGCGCCTCGAAATCGAGTGGCTTGTCCTCCGCCAGGGAAACGACCGCGGCGACAAAACTTCGGCATCGGCGATCGAGCTCATGCGGCGGCTCTTCGAAGATCCGCGCCAGCGCCGCCGGCATGTCATCGGGTCGCTCGAGCAGCGGCTCTCCGGCGAGAAGACGCGAGTGGACGCTCGCCATCTGTTGGGCGATCTCGCCCAGCTCGGAGCGGATCGGAGCGCGATCCGCGTCCGCACCGGCAACCGGCAGGTTCGCCAGGTGCCGAGCGCGCAGGGCTGCTCTCTGGGACAGGACTCGCTGGCGCCCCGCCTCATTGATCAAGGACGCGGTGGCTTCCACCGAGCGCACGTTCTCGTCGAAGATCAAGAACCCGGCAAGCGCCAAGGCGGCTAGGACCGCCAGACCGGGGACCCACCTCAAAGTCATCCCGCGAGCGATGCGTCGTTCCGAGCGGATCTTGCTTTTCGTCATGTCGCTGTGCATGTCGCCGGGCGTCGGGCCGTCGCTTCGAATCGGCCTCGCCGCCAGCGAGCGGCAAACGACCGAGCCACGCTAGAATAGCGTTTTCCCAGCAACGTCATGAACGACAGTGAAACCGTATTCGTAATCGACGATGATCCGGCGGTCCGCGACTCGTTGGAGCTCCTGGTCCGCTCGGTCGAGCTGCCCGTGGAAGCCTTCGCCTCGGGCACCGAGTTCATTCAGTCCTACCGGCCCGAGATGTCCGGTTGCGTAGTGCTCGACGTGCGCATGCCGGGCCTCAGCGGGATCGAGCTGCAGGAGCAGTTGTCCGCCAGGGGTTCCACACTACCGATCATCTTCATCACCGCACACGCCGACGTGCCGACGGCGGTCAAGGCGCTCAAAGCCGGTGCCGTCGACTTCATCCAGAAGCCGTTCAGCGATCAAGACCTCCTCGACAAGATCCATCAGGCTTTCGACCTCGACACCGAGAAGCGCCAGGCGGCTCGGCTTCGACATGAGATTCGAGAGCGAATGGAAAGCCTGACCCAGAGGGAGCGCGAGGTCATGGCGCTGGTCGTCGAAGGCCTGACCAACAAGGTCATCGCGCACCGCCTGGAGCTGAGCCAGCGAACCGTCGAGATTCACCGCGCGCGAGTGATGAGCAAGATGCAAGCCGACTCCGTCGCCCAGCTGGTACGCATGGCGATGGCGGAAAATGAGGGCGCTCGCTTGTTCGAACCCGACTCGAGCCCGGCCTGAGCTCGACTTGAGCTCGCCTCGAGCCCGGCTTGAGCCCGGCTTGAGCCCGGCTTGAAAACACTCGCGAACGGACGCCGTCACCAGGGACGCTTGGACTCCTCCTCGGGCTCCCCCGGCAGCGCTCGGCGCCAGGGTCGTCTCCAGCTCGAGAACCATCCGAGCGGCAGCGCGAGCAGCAGGACCGTCAACCCAACGAAAAACGCTCCCACGGCCGCGCTCCATGGGTCGGCCAGCCGGGCCGCGCTCCAGAGCGCCGGCCAGACCGCGGCGGTCAGCGCCGCCATCAGCCAGAGCGAGCGTTCCCGCCAAACCACCACGGTGTACACCAGCGCCAGCAGCCCGGCGGGCACGGCCAGCACCAGCGCCGGATAGCTCAGGAACGATCCCACCGCCCAGTAGCCCGGCGTCGCTACCGGGATCCAGTTGAGCAGAAAGGCCGTCGCCAGCATCCAGCCGATGTAGAGATACCCGCCGAACGCGACGTCGCGCCGGCGCCGCTGGCGGCGCCGGTCCGTCGGATGCAGGTTTTCCGGCCTCAAGGTGTCTCTCCGGACGGCGAAAACCGCAAGATGTAGACCTGTTTCGGTGGCAGCTCGGCGAGCGGCCGGTAGACGGCATCGGCCTCCCGGCGCCCGGGCACCAGCGTCGCGCCCTGAAGAAGCTCCAAGGGGTCGACAGCGGGCAGCGCTCGGTCGAGCCGAACCCCGTATGTCGCGATCGGCTCATCGGCCAGGTTGGCG
>JAAENP010000542.1 GCA_024224155.1 bacterium | reverse complement strand
TCTATGTAGCATCACCGATACCCTGATCGCCGACAGCGACGGCCTCTATCATCCCGGGGACTTCAACGATCGACTGCTGCTCGGGCTCAAGGGCACCATGTCCGAAGCCGAGCTGCACATCCTCAGGGCCAGACTCGACGGCGGCATCCGTAACAAGGCCGCTCGGGGGGAGCTTCGCCGCGGTCTTCCAGTAGGACTGATCTGGGGAGATGACGACGGTGAGGTGCTCTTGCACGCTGACGAAGCGGTGACCGGGATCATCCGAACGGTCTTCGAGCGCTTCGCCGAGATGGGCTCGGTGCGACGGGTCTGGCTCTGGCTAAGAGATCAGGAACTGTCGTTTCCTCTACAGTCGAACCGATGGCCTGAGATTCAGTGGATCCAGCCGACCTACACGGCCATCCACCACGTCTTGACCAACCCGACGTATGCTGGAGCCTATGCTTACGGTAAGACCCGTCAGGAACGGTACCTTGATGACAGCGGCCGGCTGCGCAAACGGGTGCGCAAGCTACCCCGCTCCGAGTGGCAGGTACTGCTCGTCGATCACCATCCGGGATTCATCGACTGGCCAACTTACGAAGCGAATCAGGATCGCATCGCAGCCAACACACGCCCCAAGCGACATGAGCCAGGAGGCGCCGTGAGGGAAGGAGCCGCGTTGCTGCAAGGTCTCGCTCGCTGTGGTCGCTGCGGGCGACGCCTCCATGTCAACTACCAGGGAAGGAAATCCTCGCCCGGCTATCACTGCCCCGGAAGTACCCTCGTCAACGGCCGTGGAGTCTACTGCCTCCGCGTCGGTGGCCGACAGATCGACAGGGCCGTAGCGACGGCCTTACTCACGGCCCTTGCGCCTGCCGGCCTAGAGGCGTCGATCGAGGCTGCCAGTCGGCTAGAGACCGACCGGGACGCCGCCCTCGCACAATGGCGCCTGGCGGTCGAACGGGCTCGTTACGAGACTGAGCGTGCTGAGCGACGCTACCGCGCTGTGGAGCCCGAGAACCGACTCGTCGCCCGCAACCTCGAGAGAGGATGGAACGACCAGCTACGAAAGCTCGCGGAAGCCGAGGCCGAGATGAACCGACGCCAACAGCGCACTCCGCGAGCTCTGAGCCCCGATGAGCGCCGCAAACTGGAGGCTTTGGGCACCGACTTGGAGCAAGTCTGGGATACCCCGACAACCACCGACCGCGATCGCAAGGAACTCCTCAGAACGCTGCTCGAGGAAGTCATCGTCGCCATCGATCGAGACGCCTCGAAGGCCCAGCTGACTCTTCGATGGCGCGGCGGCGCCCTCACCGACTTGGAAATCGACCTCAAGCGCCGCAGAACCGCACCGGTGCGCACCGACGAGGACACCATCGAGCTTATTGGACGGCTCGCCACACACTACTCCGATGCCGTCATCGCCGGCATCCTCAACCGGCAGGGCCGGCGCACGGCGCGTGGTCTGAGATTCACCGCCAACCGACTCGGCAACGTCAGACGCCACTGGAAAATTCCTCGCTTCGAGCCATCTGCCGAACCTCCTGATGGCGAGGTGGTCACCGTGGCTCGGGCCGCCGAAATCCTCGGCGTCGCACCCTCGACCCTGCACCGCTGGCTCAACGACGGATTCATCGCTGGCGACCAGATCACCCCCGGCGCACCCTGGCGCATTCGCATCACGGACGAGCTTCGATCACGTTTCGTCGAGCAGGCCCCCGAAGACTGGCTGCCCATGCTCGAGGCGACCAAGGCTCTCGGCGTCTCCCGCCAGACCGTCTTGCAACGCATCAAGCGCGGTGAGCTCAACGCCGTCCACGTCCGGCGAGGGCGGAGAAAGGGCTTGAGGATCAAGATCCCACAAACACAGCCCGCGCTCTTCGAGGATCTATCGAGGCATGAGACGGACTTGCAACCTGTCAAGACTCACGAGAACGAAACCAGCTAACTCACACCATCGGGACATAAGTACATGAAATACAACTGCTTACACGTACCTGGGAAGCGAGCTCCCCATGCATCATCAGAGGGGGTGTAGTGTGTCGCGGTCTCCAAACACTTCTCCAGATCGAGATCCACGGCAATGCGCCGCCCTCGCCGGCCCAACGCTGAACCTGCCGGAGTGCTCCGTGCGCTCCGCGTCCGGGACGGAAGCCGAAGCTCGACTCGGAGAAGTCCGGGTCGAAGATCGGCGTGAGGACCTGCTGGATGGCTTGCGCGATCAACCGATCGAGAACGGTCGGTATCCCGAGCAGGCGAACCCCGCCCGAAGGCTTGGGCGTCTCCACCCGCCGCACGGGTTGCGGCGAGTAGGTGCCGTCCAGCAAGGCTTGACGGATGGCGGGCCAATGCTTGCGCGCGAAGGCCGGAAATTCGTCGACGGTCATGCCGTCCACGCCAGGGGCACCCTGGTTGTCCTTCACCTGTTGCCAGGCACGGCGCATGTTGAATCGCTCCACCACCTGTCCCATCAGACTCTCGTGCAAGGCCGGCTGCGTGGGCGCGCGCCGCATCGCGACTCCTCCGGTCGGACTCTTCGTCGAATGCGAGCTCCCCACGGCTCCTCCTTGTCTCATCGTGTTCGGGCCT
Organism: bacterium; assembly: GCA_024224155.1. NCBI lineage: Bacteria > bacterium. The sequence goes on along the minus strand of JAAENP010000542.1, from coordinate 16 downwards.
TCAGCATCCGGCCCCG
>JAAENP010000541.1 GCA_024224155.1 bacterium | reverse complement strand
TGGGGCCGGGCGCGCCGGCACCACGTCGCGCGGTTCCGGCTGTGGTTCCTCGGGATCGGCAGCGTCGCCACCGGGCTCCTGCATCCCCTGCTGGCGCTGAACGCCGGGCCGGCCGTATCTCCCCGGCCTCGCCACCTCACCGGTCATGGCCGCCGTCGGCGCCCCGCTGCTCGCCCGGCTCTCGCGGGTCACGGCGTGAACCCATCGATTTCGGGGTACTGCGGGCCGCCCTTGGCGCTCCAGCTGGCGATCTCGCTGCGGCCCTGCCCCGGCCGGGTGCCACCCACCTCGGCTGCCGGGGCTCGGCTCGGCCGCCGTCTGCCGGGTGCCACCCACCTGCCCCGCACCTGCCCCGCCCCGGCCGGGTGCCACCACCTCGGCCGGCTGCCGGGGCTCGGCTCGGCCGGGGCCACCCTCGGCCACGCAATCTGCCCGATTTGCCGTGGAGCCTAAAGAATCGGAAGCCGTTTTACGTTCTACATAGGGTGTAGCTGACGATCGCGGGAACAGACCCCCATCCACCCCCAGACTCCTGTTCCCAGCGACGCCGGCCGAGACCACGGCCCGCGCCGACGCGGGGCGGTTGTTCCACGGCGCGTGGCCGTGGCACCGCCCCGAGATCAGGCGCCGCCACTCATTGCACAGGCGCGCCTCTGGCGCGACCTCGGAGACACACCCATGCCTCGAGGACCACGCTACCTGCCGCCCGGATGGAGCGTCGAAGTCACTACCCGAACGATCTGTGGCTTTTGCCTCCTGCCCGCCAACTCTCAGTTCGCCAGAATCATGGTGGGCACCGTCAAGGAGAACCTGGTCGCCCGAGTCTCCGACTGGGAATGCCTGCACTGCGCCGAGGCGCTGATCGACGGCAAGCCGATGCCCGGCATGTGGTACGACCGCGCAGTCGAGTACGAAGTGAATCGTCAGGCCGAGCGGAAGGCCGACCGTACCGGCTCCCCTGTCGAGCGCATCGAGCGAGGCGCGTTCATGACGCCTTACGAGCTGAAGCTGGCGCCCTTGCCCTGCTGGAAACACCTGTCGACAGCTCAGATCCGGAAGCAGATCGCCCAGATGGTCGCCGAGATCGAAGCCGACGCCGCCAAGCTCCGAGAGGAGCTCGGGCGCGACGTCGTCGGCATGGAAAAGATTCGCCATCAAAATCCCCTCCATCGGCCAGCCCGGAGCAAACGCTCGCCGAAGCCGTCGTGCCACGCCGCGAGCAAGGCCATGCGCAAGCGATTCCGTCAGGCCTACCGCGCCTTCGTCGCGATGTTCCAGGAAGCTTCGCTCCAGCTGAAGTTCGGCTACGTCACCCGAGCGATCTTCCCCAAAGGCAGCTTTCCTCCGAGCCTCCCGTTCATCAGGACCGGTGAGGAGTTCGATCCGCTGGCCGACGCCGGCGGCTCGCGGAACTTTGCTGCTGCTCTCGCTGCCGCGTCAGGCTGAGCACCACCGCGTCGGTGGCCGCTCCGTCGCCATTTCGAGCGCTCCTGATCTCTGAATCCCGAACTTCTCAGTAGGGGTGCGCCTACCGGCTTGCTTGCTGCGA
>JAAENP010000540.1 GCA_024224155.1 bacterium | reverse complement strand
TCACACACCATATCGGGTCGGGCCGCCGAGTTCTGGTGCACTGCGTCGCTGGTTGCGACCGCACAGGAATGATCCTGGCATATCACTTGGCGAAGTCTGGTGGCCTCGGCGTCGCCGAAGCCATCGACCGCGTTCGCCAAAGCCGTCCCCCCGCATTATTGACATACGTGTAAAGAATGCAATACTTGGATCTCTGGGGGGAGAGAGCCATGCGACCCAAGGGATCCGCGGAGGTTCTAGCTGACCGTCGCCGCCGCGCACTCGCGCTTCTGGATGAGGGGCACTCCCTCAATGAGGTGGCGCGGCGCATCGGATGTCAAGCGAGTTCCGTGATGCGGTGGCGTGACAAACGTGACACCGAGGGAGCTGCGGTGTTCGAGATCGGCGCGTCTCCGGGCCGGCCACCGAAGCTCTCGGACCAGCAGCTCGAGCGATTGATCGAATACCTGCAGCACGGTGCCATGGCGCAGGGCTACTCGACCGATCTCTGGACCTGCGGGCGAGTCGCCAAGCTGATCCGCAGGGAGTTTCGCGTCCGGTATCACCCCCACCACATTGGCCGTCTTCTCCATCAGCTGGGATGGAGCTACCAGAAGCCCGAGCGGCGCGCACTCGAGCGCGACGAAGATGCAATCGCTCGTTGGCAGCGCCTCGAATGGCCGCGTGTAAAAAAAACGCCGCACGGCTGGGCGCCCACATCGTCTTCGTCGACGAGTCGGGGTTCCTCCTGATCCCGGTGCTGCGCAAGACCTGGGCACCGCGCGGCGAGACACCCATCGTGCGCCATCGCTATCGAAGAGATCGGCTCTCCGTCATCTCCGGAGTCTCGGTCTCGCCCAAGCGCCGGCACATCGGTCTCTACTTCCAGTGCCACCCCCACAACATCCGGCACGACGAGGTGTGCTCATTTCTCGAACATCTGCTCCGGCACCTTCGCGGCCACTTGATCGTGCTCTGGGATAACGCCAGCATCCACAAGGGCGAGCGCATGCGCGAGATGTGCCGGCGGTTCCCGCGTCTCCATCTCGAAGCGCTTCCCGCCTACTCCCCGCAGTTCAATCCCGACGAAGAGGTATGGGCCTACGCCAAGGGCCGACTCGCGAACGGTCGGCCGGATGATCTATCCGAGCTCCGTTGTCAGATCAAACGGGCGCTGACTGGGCTCCAGCGATCGCAGACGAAGCTGAGGTGGTGCGTGAACAACTCCGAGCTTCCCCCCTTTTTGCGCTGACTGTTGCATTCTTTACACGTATGTCAATAAGCCTCTCTACGACGTTCTCATGGAACGCTCAGCCGATCCCAAGACCTTCCCGACGGAGCACCACCTTATGACGGCATGTCTCGACCCGATCGAGGATGCGCTTGCG
>JAAENP010000539.1 GCA_024224155.1 bacterium | reverse complement strand
TGAGGTTCTGCTTCACGGCCTTGAAGAACAGCTCGATCTTCCACCGCTCGCGGTAGATCGCAGACAGAGTGGTCGCCCCGAAGTCCAGGTGGTTGGTCAGCAGCACGATCTCGCGCTCCTTCTCCGCATCCCAGACGACCACCCGCCGCAGCAGATCCGGGCAATCCTCTTGGGCCTTCTTACTGGTGAGGCGGATGATCTCGTCGGCGAGAATGGGGCGGTTCTGCGGCAGCGGGCGCGCTTCGACGACCTCATAGCGGGTGCGGGCCTTCATCCGCGTGACGAAGAAGAGACCCTTGGCACACCATCGGCCGAAGAGAGCATAGTCGTTGTAGGCGCGATCCATGGCGATGATCGAGCCGGGATTGAGATGCAGCGATCGAGCGACCTTGACATCGGCTCGCTTGGCCTCGGTGATCAGCACGTAGGAGGGCATGTAGTCGTCGTGATCGAGCAGGACGTGGACCTTGACTCCACCCTTGGAGCGGCGGAACTTGGCCCAGGGAAAGAGCTTCAGACACAGCGAGATGGTGGTGGCGTCCAGCGACATGAGCTTGTTGCGGAACCGAAGCTTCGACGGCCGGTGATTTCCCAGCACCCCCTTGGAGCGGAACCGCCCCAGGGCCGTCCAGAACAGGTCCTCAAAGAGGCTGGCCGGTCGGTGTTGGTTGGCGTAGGCCAGCGTCGACTTCTTCGGAGCCTTGTCGATCCCCACATGGGTGAGCTTGCCCAGACAGCAGGCCAGGCCGTTGCAGATCTCCCGCAACGAGTCGGCTTGAGCCAGCTGGCAGAACAGCATGGACACGAACTGCGTCCAGCAGGTGAACCCTTTGGCGCCGCGCTCGGCGCCGTGCTTC
>JAAENP010000538.1 GCA_024224155.1 bacterium | reverse complement strand
GCGGCGATCATCGGCGACGCGTGCCCGACGTTCAATTGGCGTGCTGTTGCCGGAGCCAAGGGCTATGAACTGGTGGTGTACCGGCTGGGAGCCGAGAGCGAGGAGGCCCAGCCTGTCCTGCGCGAGACCTTGGCTGGTTCGGCGTCTTCGTGGACTCCGTCTCTCGACCGCTGTTTCGACCGGGTGGTCGTTTCGCATGGGCCGTGCGAGCGCAGGGGCGAAAGGAGGCTTCGGACTGGTCACCTCCGAGACTGTTCGAAGTGGCGTTTGGTCCGAGTGAGACGGAGTTCGAGGAGGCACTTGGGATAGTGCGCAACTACCTCGCCGCTCGGGGTGTGGTGGCAACCTCTTTCACCGGCGACGGTTCGACACTGGAGAATCTCGACCCTGCGCAGCTCTCCACTGGCACGGCCGGGATTGATATCAACGGTACGGCAGCGGCAACCCAGAGCGAGCCGGACGGCCACGAGTCCTCGAAGACAAGAGACCGGCCATGGCCCGAAAGAACAGGAGGTATGCATGAACCAATCTGAAACCAGAACGCGCGTGGGCCTGGTGGCTGTCCTACTTGCCCTTGCGGTGGGCTTGGTCGCCCCCGCCGCCGACGCCGCCAGCACCGGAAAACTCGATCGCTATCTCGGGCGGCAGATGCGCAAGGCGCGAGTGCCGGGCCTGGCGTCCGCGATCGTCGTCGGCGACGAGATCGTTCAGGCCGGTGGCTACGGCTGGGCGAACCCGGAAGAGGAGTCGGCCGTGACTCCCGATACCCTCTTCTATCTCGCTTCGGTCTCGAAACCGCTCACGGCAACAATCGCGATGCGGCTCGTCGACCGCAAGCTCCTCGACCTGGACGCCGACGTCAACCAGTACCTTCCGTTCGAGGTCCACAGCCCCCACTTCCCCGATCAGCCGATCACCCTGCGCCAGCTCTTGACGCACTCCTCATCGATCAGCGATGCGGGATTTTACGCGCGCGGCGACGAGTTCGTGAGCTTCGGCGACTGGCCGGGCTCGCTGATCCAGTTGCTGACCGACTACCTCACCCCCAGCGGGCTCTACTATGACGCCGACACCAGCTTTCGGGACGCTGCTCCACCCGGCTCCCCGTCCGGATACAGCAACGTGGGCATCACCCTCGTGGGCGCGCTGGTGGAAAGCGTCACCGGCGCCCCGTTCGAGACCGCCAGCCACGAGCTCCTTTTCGATCCACTGGGAATGACCGAGTCGAGCTGGTTTCTGGCCAACCTGGACGTCGATCACGTGGCAGTGCCCTGCGCCTGGACCGCCGAGGGTTATGAGGCCTACCCGCACTTCGGACTGGCTGTGTTTCCCGCCGGCAACCTCCGCACGAGCGCGGTACAGCTCGCCAACTTCGCGCGCCTCCATCTGAATCGAGGCAAGTTCGAGGGCCGGCGCATTCTCGAGCGAAAGACGGCATCGAGAATGGTCAGGCTGCAGTCGTCAGGACTCGACCGGGACTGGGGGTTTGGCTTTGAGATCGCTCAGGACGACGAACATCGGATCGCCTCCCATGGTGGAGGTTTCACCGGTGCCATAACCGACCTGTGGCTCGGCCTCGACGAGGGCATCGGAGTCGTCGTGTTGACCAACGGCGAGTCCTGGGTACACGGTGCTTCGAAGGTCCGTGCCTTCTACAAGATCCGGAATCGCCTGATCAAGCAGGCTCGGCGAATCGCCAGGCGCCAGGAAAACTAGCCTCAGGCGCGCGAAGCCGACTTCGAATCCCAAAGTTTCGGAGGCTCTTGCCGCTCGGCGAAGACGCCGTCG
>JAAENP010000537.1 GCA_024224155.1 bacterium | reverse complement strand
TCAGACGCATAGCGACGCCCATTGGAGCGTCGGCCGCGGAATCTTCGCCAGCCCCAGGCCGCGGCCAAAGACGAACGGTAGCCCAGCGCGGGCCGGCAGAAAGCCCCCTTTCCCAACCGGCGGTCTGAGCTCCTCGAAGATAGTGTCGAAGTCCTCGTGAATCGACTCGAAGGTGGCCAAGAGATCCGGATCGAAGTGCTCGGCGGCGGCGCGCTGCAGAGCAAACGGGTTTCGCCGGCGCTCAGACCGGACGACACGCCCCAAGCTGGCGCAAAGGCGAGCCATACGGTCCAGGTGGCCGGCGAGCTCGGTCGACTTCGAGCGAACGGCCCGCTCCAAGTGCTTCGTCGGTCCGCTCGTCTTCTCCAGAAGTTGTCTAGGTGGCATCGGTTTTCCGTCCTCGAAAAGGTAGACGGAGAAACCGTGGCGGTCCTTCGTCGAAGGAGCGTTTTGACAAATGCACAAGTGCCGATAAGGCACCGACACTTGAAGGTCCGAAGAGCTTCGCCTACGGAATGCCCCAGGTCACGAAACCCGGATCCTCTGGGTCACGGGGGATCTCGGTCTGGCGCCAACCCACGTCTTCGAATACCGCAGGCTCCGAGGCCATGGCTTCGGTGAGCCCGGCTCTTCCCTCGACCAGCTTCCGCCGTGCTCTAATCGAGCACTCGTCGTCCTCCGGAAGCAGCTCGACCAAAGCCTGGACACAGGGCAACACCGTTCTCCGGAGGTCGATCAGCACCTTTCGAGCCGATACCCCGGCCCCGGGGTCGACCGCGCGCTCCAGGTCCCGCAGTGCGGCGAGAGTGAGCTCTCGCCACAGCTCGACAATTCGCGCGAACACTCCATGACACGGCCGGCTAGCATCCTTGAATCTCTGATCGATGGCGACCAGCAGGGCCTCGATCTCTCTGAGCCGCGCCCGGTAGCTTCCCGGGGGCACTTCCGCCGGGTCGGCCCACATCACCGGCCTGTCGAGGAAACACAAATCGAGCACTTCGCGCACGACGACGGGACAATCACGCAAGGCGAGCAGCGTCGAGTATGAGATCGGCTCCAGCTCTACGGAGCCCAACCGGAGCACGTAGGCAGTCGTCTCCGAGCCAGGATCCGGCTTCCGACCGACGACGCTTTGGTAGTCCAGGCCTCGCATGCTGCGGGTCCCTTCTTCTCAGGAAGACCGGGGACAGGCACCTTCCAGATTACATCTCCCTGACCAATAAGAAGGCTGCAAAGAACGGTGCCTCCCCCCTTCTTCCATTCGCCATGTCTAGCATTACGGAATGGCCTCCAGAACACCCGAACGGGTGGGGACGGTGACACCCGACCTCTGGGGTGGGAAGCGATGCCCATCTGTCAGGGTGTTTCAACCTGCTTCGACTTCTCAGATCATCAAACCAGGAAGCCTGGCAGGCGGCTGCTACTGGCCACCTCGTCGAGGATTCCGCGCGGAGGCG
>JAAENP010000536.1 GCA_024224155.1 bacterium | reverse complement strand
GTGAAGATCTCGAGCCGGGCGTTGACGATGTCGGTGGCGGTCAGGAAGAGGCTTTTGGCGAGGGCCTCGAAGGAGTTCTCGGGAAAATACTCCAAAAAGTCGGCCACGACCTTCTCGGTATCGATGAACCCGGGTTTGCCCAGGGCGAACTTCGAGAGCTTGAACGGGCTTTTCACCTTAAAGAACTCGAGCATCTCTTCCGCCGGGTAGTCCGCGGCGTAGAGGGCGCCGACAATGGCGCCCGAGCTGGTGCCGGCGATGCAGTCGGGGGCCAGTCCGTTCTCTTCCAGGGCCTTAAGCACACCAATATGGGCGATGCCGCGACTGCCGCCGCCGGAGAGGACGATGCCCAGACGGTGTTCCATGCGGTTTCGGGAAGCTCCCTCGGATCCTCCGAATGGGACTTTCTCGAGGCTCCGCCAGTCTGATCCTCCGAAGACGACGCCACAACGCCCCGAGGGGTGGTGAAGCCGAGGGCGGATTCGCTGTGGGGGTGTTCTCATCCGCCGTCAAAACCGCCCAAATGGGTGGTGTTTTTATTTTCTTGGTCCCTATACTTTACCTGGTTAAATAGTTTCGGGCGGTTAAACAAATGGTCCTGCACAACCCCGCAGCCGGGCCGGCCGCCGCGGAGGGACGTAGCGGCGGGCCCGATTCTCCGAACAGTGAGCTGTTCGGGCTCATCCGCTATTCCCACATCTTCGGCTCGGCCGTTCGGGAGCTGCTCGAAGTCAAGCTGCTCGAGGAGATCGGAGCCGAGCATCTCTCGCTGCCGCAGCTCCACCTGCTCCAGCTCATTACCCTGAACGGGAAGCACCAGATCGGCCAGATCGCCGATTTCCTCGGGGTGTCTCCGCCCGCCGCGACCAAGAATGTCGACAAGCTGGAAGGTCTTGGCTTGGTGGCTCGGTCGCCGTGTCAAACCGACCGTCGAGCGACGCTTCTGACCACGAGCCGCAAGGGACGGCGCTTGGTCGAGCGTTACGAAGCGCTCAAGCTGGAGCGACTCGGGCCGGTGCTGGACGCGTTCAGCGCCGAGGAGCTGTCCCAGTTGGTGCGTTTGCTCGAGCGCTTTTCGGTCGCGTTGATTCAGAACCAAGACGACGTCGAGGGGCTTTGCCTTCGCTGCTCGGCCCACTTCGATCCGCGGTGTCCCATTCAACATTTTCACCACGGCTGTCCATACCAGAAGCTCGCTGAGGGAAAACGGCAAGCCTCGCAGAGGCTGGAGGCCTGAAGTGACCTTGAGAAAAGAAGGATGCGACGTGCAGTACTGGCGAAGACCGCTGGACGCCGACACGATTGCCAGCCACTTGGGCGAGGTTTTCATTGTGGAGGACCGGTGCAAAGGTTGCGCTTGGTGTGTCGAGTACTGCCCATGCGACGTTCTGGTGATGTCGGAGGCCTTCAATCGCAAGGGCTACCACCCGCCGGAAGTCGTCAAGCACGGTGAATGCGTCAACTGCAACCTGTGCGAGATGATCTGCCCCGAGTTTGCGATCTTCAGCGTGGCCGCCGTCGAGGCGACCGAGGAGGTGTCGTCGTGAAGGCCGATCCCGCGGGCGTTCTTACCGGAGCTCACTATCTGGATGGCGACTTCGCGTGCGGCGAGGGCGCGATGGCCGCCGGCTGCCGGTTCGTCGCCGGCTATCCGATCACGCCGTCGACCGAGGTGGTGGAGAGGATCTCACGGCGCTTTCCGGTGATGGGCGGGACCTTCATTCAGATGGAGGATGAGCTCGCTTCCATGGCGGCGGTGGTTGGAGGCTCCTGGACCGGCACGAAATCGATGACCGTGACCAGCGGACCGGGCTTCAGCCTGATGATGGAGAACATCGGCCTGGCGGCGATGATGGAGACCCCGTGTGTGGTGGTCAACGTCCAACGTGGGGGCCCCTCGACCGGTCTTCCCACCATGGTCGGGCAGGCCGACGTGATGCAGGCGCGTTGGGGCTCACACGGTGACTACGAGATCATCGCCATGTCGCCGCAGTCGCCGCAAGAGGCGTTCGACCTGACCATCGACGCTTTCAATCTGTCAGAGATCTATCGCGTTCCGGTCATGTTCCTGATGGACGAGATCGTCGGCCACATGACCGAGCGGGTGATGATTCCACCTGCGGAAGAGATCGAGGTGATTCCGCGCGCCTTGACCGCCAAGACGCGCGAGGAGTTTCTGCCCTATCAGATCAACGGAAAACCGACGCCGGAGTTCGCCCGCGCCGGCGACGGCTATCGCTTCCACACCACTGGCCTCACCCACGACGAGCGCGGTTACCCGGTGATGAGCGCCGAGTGCCAGGAGACCTGCGTCCGTCGGCTGCTCGACAAGATCACCGACAACGTAGACGAGATCGTGCGCTTCGAGGAGGAAGCAACCGATGACGCCGAGGTCGTGGTCGTCACCTACGGCATCACCGCTCGAGTGGCGAGGTTGGCCATCGACATGGCGCGCCGGCGGGGTGTCAAGGTCGGCTCGCTCCGGCTCATTGTCATCTGGCCGTTCGCGGAAAAGCGGATCCGCGAACTGGCCGGCAAGGTGGGCGCAATCGTGGTGCCCGAGATCAACTATGGCCAGCTCGTGCTGGAGGTCGAACGCTGCGCGGGCGGCAAGTGCCCGGTGTTGCCGGTCTCCCACGGTGGCGGCAGCGTGCACGATCCGGCCGTGATCGCCGAGGTCATCGCCCAAGCAGCAGCGGCCGCGGCATGAAGAGTGACGGCAGAGAACAATGAGTGAAAATAAGGTAGGTACGCGAACCGATTTTCCCCCGACGCCTCCGGAGTTTCTTCCGGACGCTGTCTCTGAGCACCCGCCGGAGCACCCGGTAACCCCCTACTTGCGCATGGAGCGGATCCCGCACGTCTGGTGCCCGGGCTGCGGCATCGGCACCGTGGTGAAGTGCTTCGCCAGCGCGCTCGAGCGCAGCGGTGCGGACCTGGACAAGGTGTCGGTGGTCTCCGGCATCGGCTGCTCAGGGAGGGCGGCCGGCTACCTCAAGCTCGATGGTTTTCACACGACCCACGGCCGCGCCATTCCCTTCGCCACCGGTTTGAAGCTCGGCCGACCCGAGCTCGAAGTGGCGGTCTTCTCGGGCGATGGAGACCTCTCGGGGATCGGCGGCAATCACTTCATCCACGCGGCCCGTCGCAACATGGACTTGCTGGTCATTCTGATCAACAACTTCATCTACGGCATGACCGGCGGCCAGAACGCGCCGACTACGCCGCTGACGGCGAAGTCGTCGACCATGCCGTTCGGCAACTTCGAAGAGCCCTTCAACATTCCGCATCTGGCCGCATCGTGCGGCGCTCCTTACGTGGCCCGCTGGACCTGCCTGCACATTCGACGGCTGACCTGGGCGATCGAAGAGGCCCTCGATCGCAAGGGATTCCGGCTGATCGAAGTCATCGCTCCGTGCCCGACGCTCTACTCCCGGCTCAACAAGCTGGGGACGGGCTTGAACGGCATGCGCTTCTATCACGACAACGCCGAGATTCGACACGGCGCCGACACCCGCGAGCTCGACATCGATTTTCAGAAGTCGATCACCTGCGGCAAATTCGTGGATGAGCAGAAGCCCACGTTTCTGGATCGGATGGACGAGCACTACGGCCGGGTTCTAGGTGACAAGTATGTCCCAATGCCGGTTGAAGGAGGGTGGCTGCAATGACCAGCGCGACGACCCCGTCCGCAGACCGGACCGAGATCCGCATTACCGGCTTTGGCGGTCAAGGCGTTGTACTGGCGGGTCACATCATCGGCCACGCCTGCGCGATCAATGCGGGGATGAACGCCACCATGATCCAGAGCTTCGGGCCCGAGGCGCGCGGCTCCGCCTGCAGTGCCACGCTGGCGGTTTCAAGGGGCGAGGTGCTGTATCCATACATCAGCAGGCCCGACATCCTGGTGGCGATGTCGTCCGAGGGCTACGAGAAGTATCGCGACGAGCTCAAGGACGACGGCATTTTGATCTACGAGCAAGACCTGGTCCGTCCGAGAGTCAAGAAAGGCCAGCGATCGAGCAGCGTGCCGTCCACGCGCATCGCCGAGTCGTTGGGTCGGGCAATCGTCCAGAACATCGTCATGGTGGGCTTTGTCGGTGCCGTGACCGGCTTGGTTCCGCGGGATGCGCTGCGCGAGGCGGTCCTGCACGCGGTGCCACCCGGCACCGAGGAGCTCAACCTCGCGGCGTTCGAAAGAGGATTCGAGTTTCTAGAAGAGGCGACTCACCAGCCGGTATTGGACGCCCATCGCCCACCGCTGGAAGGAGTCGCGCGATGACGGACGCGAGAGCCGACACGGGCGCTCGCCAGCCCGGGCTGCGAGAACTGAGCGGCGCGGGGCTTCTGATTCCCAAGCTTCAGCCCGAGCCGTTCCGGATTCTTCCCGTCGAGCCATCGCCGTGCACCCAGGCTTGTCCCGCCGGGATCAACGTCAAGTCGTACGTCTCGTTGATTGCCGAAGGCCGCTTTTTCGAGGCCCTGGAGGTGGTGCGAGAGCGCTGCCCGCTGCCTGGCATCTGTGGCCGCATCTGCCATCATCCGTGCGAGAGCGCATGCAAGCGTTGTGAGATCGACGAGCCGATCGCGATCCGGGCGCTCAAGCGGTTCATCGCCGATCTCGAGCTCGAGCTGCCGTTGCCGGAGCCGCCGGAGCCCCCCGAGCTGGGTGACAAGTCCGACCGAGTGGCCATTATCGGCTCGGGACCGGCCGGCCTGACCGTAGCCTACGATCTGCGCCGGGCCGGTTATCCAGTGACCGTATTCGAAGCCGCGCCGGCGGCCGGCGGCATGCTGCGCTACGGCATTGCCGACTACCGACTACCGACCGACGTGCTTGACCGGGAGATTGCCATTCTCGAGCGCGCAGGCATTGACATCCGAACCGACTGTCGAGTTGGCTCGGGTGGACAGCTCGAGGATCTCCTCGGCGACTACGCCGCCGCTCTGTTCGCGGTGGGCGCCCAGCGCGGTCGGCGCCTGGGACTCGAGGGCGAGGACGAGTGCTCCGAGGTCGAAGATGCCCTCTCTTTCCTGCGGAGAGTCAACAGTGGCGACCACACCGCGGTAGACGGCCGAGTGCTCGTAATCGGAGGCGGCTCGACGGCGATCGAGGCTGCCCGCGCCGCGCTGCGGCTGGGTGCCGAGAGGGTCACCATTGTCTACCGCCGCCATCGCGACCAGATGCCGGCGGATGAAGAGGAGATCGAGGTCGCCGAGGAAGAGGGCATCGAGCTGCGCTTACTGAGCGCTCCCGCGCGGGTCGTGGTCGAAGAAGGCCGGCTCGAAGGCCTCGAATGTCTCGAAGTGGCGCTTGGGGAGCCTGACGGGAGCGGCCGCCGCCGACCGATTCCGATTCCCGGGAGTGAGTTCGTGCTCGAAGCCGATCGAATCTTCGCCGCCATCGGCCAGGAAGCGGTGCTCGACTTCTTGCCCGAACGCGTGACCGAGCGGGTTGCCGCGGGCGGCCTGATTCAGGTGGACCCGGACTCGGCCATGACGGCGCTGCATGGGGTCTTTGCCGCCGGCGACGTGGTGACCGGTCCTGCCACGGTCATCGACGCCATCGCTGCGGGCCACCGAGCGGCCGAGGCGATGCGGCATTTCCTGGAGGACGGACGACCAGTCGTGGCGGCCGAGCGCCAGCGCACACCAGCCGAGACCGAGTACGAAGTTCCGGCTCCACCGCCGGTGCCGGCGCGCCGGCGACAGCCGGTTCACGCAGCAATCATTTCGGGTCGTGAGTTTGAAGAAGTCGAGTTCGCGTTCACGCCGGAAGCCGCGGTCGCCGAAGCCGGGCGCTGCATGCGTTGTGGGCCGTGCAGCGAGTGTCTGATCTGCGCCGCCTCCTGCGGCCGCCGCCACATCACACTGAGTCGTGACGATGACAGAGCCGGTGCCGAACCGGGAGGGCTCGCGACACTGGTGCGCGTGCCCGCGCGTCTCGCCGGAGCCCTGGACCGAGGTGAGGAACGGGCGGCAGCCCGGCTGCTCCCGGCTCCGTCTTCGTGGCCGGCTCATGACATCGACCTGCCCACCGGATGGGAAGTCGACCTGGCGCCCAACCGCGTCACTGTCGACGAAGACTACTGCCGCGGCTGTGCCCGTTGCATCGAGGTCTGTGCGTTTGACGCCATCCGCCTGGTGGACGCGAAGGCGCCCGAGACCACGGTGCAAGTCGAGCCGGCGTTGTGTCGCGGCTGCAATCTCTGCGTCGCGGTGTGTCCGACCGACGCCGCCGTGCCGAGTACGATTGCTCCCGGATGGTGGGGCACTCGCTTCGAGGACCTCTATCCACCTTTGCTCGAGTCCTCGTCGCGGTCGCCTCTCCTCGTGTTCGCCTGTCAGCGCCGGATCGAGGGTGTCCGGATGGCTCTCGACGACCATCGACTGCGGCCGCCGGATGCTCACCTGGTGCCGGTACGCTGTGCCGGTCAGCTCGACGCCGGGGTTCTGCTCGAGCTCTATCGCCACGGCGCCGGCGGCTTCCTGATCGCCGGCTGCCTGACCGGGAGTTGCCGCTACGGCTTCGGTCCCCAGCTCGCGGCGGAGCAGCTGATCAGAATGCGCAAGCTTCTCGCCACCCTCGGCGCGGATCCCGAGTGCGTGTTCGCGGATTGGGCGGGCGAGGGCGACACGGAGTCTCCGGAGCTCCAAATGCTGGGCATAGTGCCGGAATCCGGCAAAGCGACGACGGTTCGTGCCGGCCGGAGCGGGGAGATTTAGCGTCATGCTCGACCTCACGACACTCAGAAAAGAGACCCATGCCGCTCTCTGTCTGGCTTGCGGCAAGTGCAGCACGATGTGCCCGCTGTCGCCATCGGGATGGTTCTCCGCCGCCCGCATGGTGGCGATCAGAGATCCCGAGTCAGAGATCGTGAGAAGCCAGGGCGGCCAGGCCCATTCGCTGGACGCATGCCTGACCTGTGGCTCGTGCGAGGTGCGTTGCCCGGAGGGTGTTCATTTCATCGACTTCGTCCGCGGCGTGCGCGGTCTCGCGGCCTCGGGGGAGCGCCGGGCCTGTCCGCACGGGGAGATGCTGCAATCGGCCGCTCGGGTGATGGCGGGCCCGAAGCCACCGAGCCGAGACTTCGCCTGGCTCGAGGACGGCCTCGATCCCGATCTCGAGATCGCCGACGATGGCGAGGTCGCCCTCTTCGTCGGCTGCCTACCGTTCTACGACATTCTGTTCGAGCGCGAGCTGGGACTCGAGACTCTCGAGATCGCACGCTCCGCGATTCGACTCTTGAATCACGTCGGCATCCAACCGGTACTGCTGTCCGAGGAGCGCTGTTGCGGTCACGATCTGCTCTGGAATGGCGAGCGCGAGGCTTTCGAGGCGCTGGCCGGCGCCAACGCAGAAGCCTTCGAGGCACGCGGGGTCAAGCACATCGTCACCACCTGCGCCGAATGCTGTCGTACGTGGCGGATGGACTACCCCGAGGCCGCGCCGGCCTACCAGCCTAGGGTCCAGCACATGTCCGAGTTTCTGGCCGAGAAGATCGAGGCCGGCGAGCTGATCCTGAATGACGAGACGACCGGCACGCTGACTTTCCAGGATCCCTGCCGGCTCGGCCGCCATCTCGGAGTCATCGACGCGCCCAGGCGAGTGCTCGCGAGCATCGGGAGCAACGGGAGCCAGGCCGACGGCAATGGCGGCGAGAACGGCACAAGCCGTTTCGTCGAGATGGACAAGACCGGCGTCGATGCCCAGTGCTGCGGGACTTCGGGATTCATTCACTGTGATGCCAATTCCAAGCGACTGCAGTCCGAGCGGCTGCGGAGCGCGGCGGCGACAGGAGCCGACACCCTGGTCACGGCCTGCCCCAAATGTCTGATCCACTTCCCCTGCGCCCCGAGCGAAGACCGGCCGCGGAAGCCCGAAGCGCCCAGGACCGCGGGGCAGGACCTGACCGTTCTCGCGCCGGCGCTGCTCCCTCGCGCCGGGCCTC
>JAAENP010000535.1 GCA_024224155.1 bacterium | reverse complement strand
GAACGCCGCGCTTGCCGGAACCGACCCGGTGGTTTTCTTCGAAAGCCAAAAGGTCTACGACATGGGCGCGATGTTTCGCGAAGCGGGCGTGCCCGAGGGCTACTACGAGATCGACCTCTCCGAGCCATCGGTCAAAAGGCAAGGCAAAGACCTCACGCTGATCACCTTCGGGCCAGCTCTGTACACCGCCGCCGCGGCTGCCGATCGGCTGGCCGCCGGCTTCGGCCTTTCCACCGACTTGATCGACCTCCGCGCGGTCAACCCGCTCGACTACGAGCCCATCGTCGAATCGGTCCGGAAGACCGGCAAGGCACTGCTCGTCTCCGACTCCGTCGAGCGCGGCTCGGTGATGCAGACTGTCGCTGCCAACATCACCCAACTCGCCTTCGACTACCTGGACGCCCCGCCGGTCGTCGTCGGCTCACGCAACTGGATCACCCCAGCGGCCGAGCTCGAGGAGTCGTTCTTCCCCCAGCCGCACTGGCTCATCGACGCCATCCACGAACGCCTCCTGCCGCTCAAAGGCCACCAGCCCTCGACCAACCAAACCTTGGGAGAGCTCGCGCGCCGCCCCAGGCCCGGGCT
>JAAENP010000534.1 GCA_024224155.1 bacterium | reverse complement strand
GCCAACCGAGATCCAAGCGGAGCTACATCGCTCGCTCGCTCGCCACCGCGATGGCGAGCCGATGCAGGACGACATTACTATAGTCGTCGCCAGGCTTTCCTAAGTTTCGGCTGTCGTCGCACTACTCTTCTCACATGCCAATCTTGGGGCCTACGCGGTGGCCGCTGTCGGTGTCTGGGGCCGCGGGACACGTGCAGCGCGAGCCATGTCCGCCTATTGCGTCGGCAAGGACCCCTGTGTCAGGGTAGTTGTCGCCTCCAGACTCACGAATGATCTGGGGGCAGGAGCAACGACCTGATGAGACCTTACCTGATCCGAATTCTGGAAGCCTTACTCGAGGTGCTGGACCCGCCCCGTTCGCCGCAACGGGCTGTGCTGGAAGTAGCGTTCGAGCTACATCGGCTCGATCACCGACTGTTCGAGATCCTTCAATCCCTGAGCTTGCCCGGCGATGTCGGCAAGATGCGAGAGAACCGAGTGCCGCGGACGGTGGCGGCGGAGCTGTGCGGCATCGTGGAGATGGTCAAGGCGGACTATCTCGCCGAAGCTGTAGCGAGCTTGCTGCAGGTGGCGCAGGTCACCGAAGAGCAGATCCGCGAGGAGTTCTTCGAGCTGCATGGCCTCGGAGGTCACCGATGAAGTACTCCGAGGCGTTCAAGTCGAAGATGGTGCGCAAGATGGCCTCGCCCGATGGGCCGAGTGCCCACGCCTTGGCGCAGGACGTGGGCGTGCACCAGAGCACGCTGTCGCGCTGGCTGCGGCAAGCCGCTAGAGTTCAAGACATGACGAAGCGAGACCAGGCGTCGCGGTCATGGAGCGCCGCACAGAAGTTGGAAGCCGTGTTCGAGGCGGCGTCGTTGTCGGAGGAAGATCTCGGCCCTATCCTGCGCCGTAAGGGCCTGTATCGTAAGGACTTGGAGCAATGGCGTGGGGAGATGCTCAAGGGCCTGGAGGCGAAGCTGCCGCATCGTAGGACGTCGAGCAAGACGCCTGAAGGTCGCCGTGTCCGCGAGTTGGAGAAGGAGCTCCGGCGCAAGGATGCGGCCCTGGCGGAGACCGCGGCGCTGCTGGTGCTGAAAAAAAAAGTCCAGGCGATCTGGGGGGCCGAGGACGCCGCCACGACGCGCAGGAGAGGCAAGTGATCCTCGAGTTGATCGACGAAGCCGTGCGCTGTGGCGCCCGGCTCGAGCCAGCCTGCGAGACGCTAGGCCTGGCGGTGCGAACGATCCAACGCTGGCAACAGCGAGGCGGTGGTGAGGATTGCCGACATGGCCCGAAGAGCGAGCCCCCCAACAAGCTCTCTGCGGCCGATCGTCAGCACGTGCTCGAGATCGTCAACTCGCCCGAGTACTGTGATCTGTCGCCGAACCAGATCGTGCCCCGGTTAGCCGATGAGGGCATCTATGTGGCGTCGGAAGCCACGATGTACCGCATCCTTCGCGAAGAAAAGCTGCTGACCCACCGCCAGCGCTCGCGACCTGCCGTCACCTGGCGTCCCAAAGAGCACGTCGCCACCGGCCCGTGCCAAGTCTTCAGCTGGGACATCACCTATTTGCGCTCTCCGGTGCGTGGAGAGTTCTTTTACCTTTACCTGATTCTGGACGTCTGGAGTCGCAAGATCATGGGCGCCAGGGTCCATAGCGAGGAGTGCAACGAGCGTGAGGCAGAGCTCTTTGAGCAGACCTGCTGTCGTCACGGTCTGGACCCAGAGGGCGTCGTTCTGCACTCCGACAATGGCGGTCCAATGAAGGGCTCCACCATGCTGGCTACCCTCCAGAGTCTGGGCGTCGTCGCCTCCTTCAGCCGGCCGCGAGTCAGTGACGACAACCCCTTCTCCGAAGCGCTGTTTCGCACCCTGAAGTACCGGCCCGAGTACCCGTCTCGTCCCTTCGCTTCCCTCGAGGAAGCCAGCCTCTGGATCGAGGGCTTCGTGCGCTGGTACAACACCGAGCACCGCCATAGCGCGATTCGCTTTGTGACACCGGAAGATCGGCATAGCGGTCGGGAAGAAGAGATCCTGAAGCAGCGTCAGCGCGTCTACGAACGAGCTCGGCGGCGCAACCCTCGGCGATGGTCGGGTGCGACTCGCAACTGGCAACCGATCGAGACGGTCTATCTCAACCCTGAGAAGAAGTCCTCGCGGGAGGATCTCCCAGCCGCAGCGTAGAGCGCCAACCTTCATCGAGGCCGTCCCATGAAAGCTAGAACCACCTTACCCAGAACTCTGAGCCCTGAGGACGCTCAACGGCACGAGGCAGGTACCGGATGTACCAGTGTTCGGATCGGTTGCTGCCGGTGGTCAGGCCGCCCAGCTCTGCGCACTGAGACCGCCCCCTGGCGAGACCGACACAAGTAACACGTTGAGGCGACAACTACCTTGACATCCACCGAATACACTGATCTCGAGATCACAGAGTCCATCTTTGCTGCTCAGAGTTGTGGGTACACTAGCATACACAGCCAATGCATTACCCATGTCCTCCACCGTCGCGGCATTAAAAGTCGCTGTTGAAGCATACGTCGACTGGCGGCATCGAATCACTGAAGCGATCGACCCTCGTCTGGGACTCCCCCGGGCCAGATCGAGGTCGGAGGCGTCGTCTTGCGCATGGAACGTGAGATTCACCCATACTCTCTCCCCTTTGATCTGCGTCGAGATGACTTTCAGGTCATATATCTTGGGGATATGGTCCGTAACGCGCCATGGTGGGCATCCTGGGCAAGGCTCAGGAGGGGTATCCTGCTCAGATCCACGTTGCTGTAGCAGCCAGTAACCATCACTACCTCATCTTAACACCCGCCGATACACTGTGAGCAAGAACATGCGCGAGCGTCTTTTCGGATTCTCATGACCGGACGGCGCCCTGGCCCCGAAGGGGCCGAAT
>JAAENP010000533.1 GCA_024224155.1 bacterium | reverse complement strand
GTGAAGACCGCGAGCAGGATGAGCTCATAGCGGCGCGCGAGACTATCCCGGTTGTGCTCGAGGATCTGGAGCCGATGGACGGTCGTCTCGAGCGCGTCAAAGCGAGCGCGGTAGCTCGCTTCGCCCGCCGGGTCCAATTGCGCCAGCTGCCGTTGGTCTTCGAGCGACGCCTGGAGCTCGGTCAGAACCTCGGCCGGAGCGCCGAAAGCGAAGGAAGCTCCGGAAAGCTGGCGTTGGAATGAATTGAAGAGCAGTGCGGTCGCTCCGACCAGCACGACGACCGAAACCAGGGAGGTGGCCAGCTTCATGGCGAGTGTTCTCCGGGTAGCTCCAGCGTCCATTCGTAGGAGGTCAGCGCGCGGCGCTGGATCGAGGTGGCGATCATGACGGAGAGGACTCTCACCAGGGACTCTTGCCGGTCATCTAGCGAGCGATCGGCCTCCTCACCGTCGCCGCGCGAAGCGGCGCCGATGGTCTCCGAAAACCAGCGCTCGGTGTCGTCGCGCTCGGCTTGCGAAAATGGTATGACATCGAGAACGACGTGAACTTCACGTTCGGCCGTCCTCTGAGCCTCGAGCTCCATCACCAGCAAGCTGAGCTGTTGCCACCAGGAGGCGAGCTCGTCGAAGCTCGGCACCACGATCCTCTTGGGCCGGCCGTCGACCGTCAAAACGGCCACCTGAAACACCTCGTCCCAGAGCTCATAGCGCACCTCGACCCGGGCACCGGCTGCGAACTCGCGCGGCTGTGGCTCGAGGCGGAACAGGAAAGTGGTCGTGAGTCCCGTGGTCAGGTGCCTGCGCACCTCGTCTTCGGCGAGGATCGGCGGCAGGGAGGAGAGGACCACGCCGCGCTCGGGATCGAGATCCAACCGCACGGCGTCCGCCGGCGCCGGGGAGGGGGCGAGCAGCAGCAGCCCGAGCGGCAGCCCAAGTATCAGCCAAGAGGGGGCCCGCACTAGCGACCCTCCAGGTCGAGATAGCTCAGCTTGAAGCGGAAGAAGCCCCAGGTGTTGCGCAGGGCGATTCCCGTGCCGACTCGGTAACCCCCGACGGGGTTCTCGGATTGCCCGAAGTCGGGCGAGGTCCCCTCGTAGCGAAACTCGAGATCGGTCTCCCAGCGAACATCGCGCCAGCGGCTCCCGATCCGTTTGCGTCTGAGGAACTTGGCGTGACCGGCGGTGAAGGAGCCGCGTGCGACATTCAGCTTGCCGGTCAAAAGCTCCCGCCCCTCGGTGGGAACGTTCTCGATGTCGCTGCGGCCCAGGAAGAGCCCGAGCTTCGCCGACAGGGTCTGGCGGCGAGTCACCGACCAGTAACGTGAGCCGGTGATCTGGAGGCCCAGCTCGCGCGAGTCCATCGACGCCCGGATGTCGGGACGGAGACCCTGGAGGGTGACGCTCTGGAGGTCGGTCCTCAGGGCGTTGAAGTTGAGCCCCGCCTCGAGGCTCGTGCCTGCGGTCGGGAAGACCGGCTCGTCGGTCGAGTTGTAGACCCATGACAGGTTGGCCTGCAGGTCCTTCAGGTTGTCGAAATCGAAGAAGCCGAAAGACCCCGGCTCGTAGGCCTGGCGCCGGAAACCGGAGGAGGTGCTGCGAAAGGAACCCGCGAATCGCACCGACTGGTTGCCGCGCACCGGGACCCCCAGGTCGAGCCCAACGCGAGCGCTGTGGCCGTCGGCGGTCCAGGTGCTGAAGGTGGGATCGAGGCCCAGCTCGTAGAGGTCCGTCAGGCAGGAACCGCCCCTTGGGCCCTCGGACGGCTCCTCCGGAGCGCAGTCGGTCGCGGAAACGGTCACCCCGAGCAGGATGCTGCGATCGAGGAGGTCGTACTGGGTGAATCCGAGGTGCAGGCTGCCGTCTTCGCCGCCCGCCGCCACGAAGAAAACGCCTTGGCGACCGACCGAGAAGCGGCGCCCGCTGAGGCCCGCGAAGGCGGCCGAGTAGTCGTCGGTATCCAGGCCGGCGAACGAGATGGGCTGGGCCCAGCGAATGAGCTCGAGGTCGACGCCGAAGAACCAGCGTCGCGTGTCCTCGACCGTAATGACGAGCTCGTAGAGCCCCCGCTTCGAGCCCTTGCGGAGCGAGAACTCGGCGTCGAGGACAAAGGGCAGTCTGACGATGCGATACCGCGCGTCGCGCAGCTCCGACTCGGTGTACGAGCCGCCCTGCTCCAGATGAGACTCGGAGATCACGATCTCGGGCGAGATCTTCTCGGCGCCCTCGACGGCGATCATCTCGATCTCGAATCGCGGCGGTTCCGGCGCGGCCGGCGGCTGGGCCGCGAGCGACGCGGACGAGAGAAGAAGCAACAGCGCCCAGGTCGCGCCGCGTCTCCTCTGCAGCGAGGTGCTGTGAGACTTCATCGGGCCTCCATTCTAGGTTCGCTGAACATCAGACCGATAGTCAGATGCGCAAGGGTGATGCCACCGGCGGACCGCAGCAAACCTGGCCGCAGGGAGCGGGCCGTCTCTCCTCGAGGTGTATGGCTTCCCTCACACCCGTCAGGGAAACCCGACGGGGCCGGCCGGCCGGCATTGCTCGCTGCGCAGCCCCGGCGGAGCCGTCGAACGCGCGGAAACACCGACATGAACTGGGTAATCGTGACTGAGAGATCGACCGGCACGGTCCGGTCGCTCCCTTGCACTTACGACCCCCGACGACAAACCGCGGATCCGGCTGGCAACGCCTGGGCAGATTCGCAATGACAAAAGGAGACGCACAATGAAAGCCACAAAAATACTGATTCTGATCGGCATCGCGACCTTGATCGCGCCCCAGATTGCAATGGCGGTGGTCACCTTCGACCAGCTGGATGACGACCTCTTTGTCATCAGTCATCGAGTCAAGGTCAAGTTCTGGATGAGTCGCGGACAGGCCATGAGGAAGGTCTACGAGAAGGCCGGATCGATTTGCCTTGCCGCGGGCTACACCCACTTCGAGATCCTGCAGCAGGAGTCTCAGGCCGGTCAGTGGCAAGACGACGCCAACGCAAGCGTCCGGGTCCGATTCTTCTTCGAGGGTAGCGAAGAGCGGATCGAGTGCCGGAGGACCGCCAGCGACCGATACATCGAGCAGGCGACCGTCAAGCTGGCGAAGCGGGGATACCGGCCGCCACCCCCTACGGCGGGCTCGTCCGCCGAGGCGAAGACCGGTTCCGGAAGCTAGCGGTTTCAAAGGCGAGGCTGGTTGAGCAGGTGGAGTCCCCCTCAGCCACGCCTCGACCTGGTTCCAACTCGGAGCAGAGTGGGCTTCGGGTTTGCGTTGCGGCGCGTGACTTGTGCTCGAGCTCGGCACCCGGCGTCCTTGACGGTTGTGGAGGCTGTGAACGGGGGCGGCCGGGAGGCCGTTCTTGAGGTTCGGCTAGGAAGTCGTCGCGGCCCACGCCGGGACGAGGTCCAGATCGATCCCGAGTAGCCACGAGGAAACCAGGTAAAAAAAGAGCGAGATCAGAACGACCCCGATCAGGTTGAGCACAATGCCGGCGCGCACCATTTGGCGCATCTCGACCTGCCCCGAGCCGAAGATGATGGCGTTGGGCGGCGTGGCGATCGGCAGCATGAAGGCGCAACTGGCCGAAAGCGTCGCGGGCAGCATCAGTAGCAGCGGATGGACCGCCATGGCGCCGGCCGCCCCGCCCAGGACCGGCAGCATGACTTCGGTAGTGGCGGTGTTGGAGGTGACCTCGGTGAGGAAGGTGAGCAGAAAACAGACCGCGGCGACCAGAGCCAAGGGATGCGCCCCTTCGACACGGCCGGCAAAGGATTCGCCGAGGTAGCGGGAGAGTCCGGTCTCCTGAAACGCGCCGGCCAGGGCGAAGCCGCCGCCGAAGAGCAGCAGGATGCCCCAGGGGAGTTTCACCGCGGTCTCCCAGTCCATCAACGCGCGGCGTCGGCCTTCGTGGTCCGGATCTCCGGCCACCAGGAAGGTCAGGATCGCCATGGCCACCGCCACGGTGGCATCGTGCAGATTCCCGGAGGAGAAAGGCGTGCCTACGAGCCTCTCGATGACTCCCGCCCATCCCGGAACCGTGACGGGGCCGAGTGCCAGGTCGGCCCGGGTGATCCAGAGCACCGCCGTGGCGCCGAAGATCCACAGCATCCGCCTCTCGGCGGGGCCGATCCGCCCCAGGTTGCGCAGCTCGGCGTCGATCACCGAGGCCCCGGCGCCGACGTCGCGACGCTTCAGCGGGAACACCAGGCGCGTCAACACGAGCCATGTAGCCGGTAGAAAAATCGCAACCAACGGCAGGAAGGCTAGCGTCCAGCGCCCGAATGGGATGATCGGCGCCGCCGGATAGATGATTTCCTGGATACGTAGGAAGGAGATGTTGGGCGGCGTGCCGATCGGCGTCGCCAGGCCGCCGATCGAGGCGGAATAAGCGACTCCTAGAAGCAAGGCCGGCGCGAAGCCTCCCGGACTCGGAGCTTCAGTCACCTCGCCGAGGGAAGCGATGACCGCCAGGGCGATGGGCAGCATCATCAGCGTCGTCGCGGTGTTCGAGATCCACATGGAAAGGAATGCCGTCGCCAGCATGAAGCCGAGCACCATCCGGGAGGGATTGGTGCCGATGGCTCGCACGATGAGAAGAGCAATGCGCCGGTGCAGTCCCCAGCGCTGGACGCCCAGCGCCAGAATGAAGCCTCCCATGAAGAGGAAGATGTTGTTGTTGGCGTAAGCGGCCGCGGTGACGCTACTGGGCATCACCCCCAGGGCCGGAAACAGAACCAGGGGTAGCAGCGAAGTAGCCGGAATTGGAATCGCCACCGAGATCCACCAGCAGGCCATGAGAACGGTGACCGCCAGCGTGCTGCGAGCCTCGCGGGGCATGGCCTCGAGAGCGGGCGCCAGCCAGAGCGAGAGAGCAAGGGCCAACATGGCGGCCCCGGCTGCGGTAAGAGCGGGTTTGCGCCGGCGCCCTGACCGGCGCTCCGACTGGCGCCCCGACCGGCGCGCCGAAAGGAGCGCGGCCGCGCCGGCCAAGGCAATACCGACAGCTCCCCACCGAAGCAGTGGCTGCGGAAGCTCGGCCAGGAGCGGAGCGGCCAGCACTCCCAGGAAACCGGCCGCACCGGCCGCGAGGCCGTCGATCTTCGCCGCCGAGGTCTTCTCGGTGCTCACGTGCCGAAGGATACTCCGGTCGGGCTTCGACCGGTTTCAGCCTGCTTCGGAAACCGCGCTCTCGAGCTCGTCGAGACTCGCCTTGAGCCGGTCGGCGAATCCTGCGGCATCGGGCATGATCCGGCGATCCGCGGTGACCCCGATCGAGATCGAGCCAGCGTAGCTGAAGACCGGCAGAATCAACCCGAGGCCGTCGAAGAGGGGAGCGGCGCCGACATGCATGAGCATTCTCGCTCCGCCCACGGTCAGAGGCCGAGGTGGACCCGGCACGTTGGTGATCACCAGGTTGAACATCGGCCGGTGGCGTTCGGCGAGGTGGAGGCGCGAGTAGAGGCGCACGCCGAGCCCTGACAGAGCGAAGGGAAAGAGCTCGGCCGAGCGCACGAGTGTGCGAGCGCCTACGGCTTGCAGCGCGACCTTGGACGAGCGGGCGGCGTCGCGGATGGTCCGCAATCTCGCAAGCGGCTCGGGCTCATCTGTGGCGAGCGAGACCAGCATCGCCGAGACCAGGTTACCGGCTCGTGCCTTCTCCGCGTCGCCACGCACCGAGACCGGAACCATGGCGACGAGTGGCTCGTCGGGTAGATCCTCGGTGTCTTGCATCCAGCCGCGCAAAGCACCGGAGCAGATGGATAGAACCACATCGTTAACCGTGGCGTTTTCCTTGTTCTTGATGGCTTTAAGGCGGTCGAGCTCGAGGATCGCCGGCGCCCAGGAGCGCTCGGCTGCGATCGGCCGGTTCAGTGGTGTCCTCGGCGCCGAGAACAGCCGGGGCGGGCCGTCGCCCTTGCGCACGCGGGACCAGGCGCCTCCGGCGAGGCCTAGCAGCGATTGGCCCACCACGGCCGGAACCGAGCGAGGAAGCGACGCCAGATCGCGGCCCGCGCGTGTCAGAAGATCCAGCGCTCGGGGCTCGCGAGGTCGATCGGAAGCCGGGTCCGAAGCCGGGTCGGCAGCCGGACCGATGGCGCGAGACCCATCGAATAGCATACCCAGGATCTCCGCCCCCGAAACTCCGTCGACGGCCGCGTGGTGTACTCGCGCGATCAGAGCGACCGCGTTCTCCGGAGCGCCAGGAACAGTGTTCAGGCCTTCGACGAACAGGATCTGCCAGAGCGGGAGCTTGCGGTCGAGCGGTTGGCTGAGTTCGAAAGCCATCAATTCCGAGAGCTCGTGCCAGCCGCCGGGCTCGGGGAGCCGGGTCCGCTCGACGTGGACTTCGAGGTCGACATCCTCGGGCGAGAGCTCGATCCAATAAGGTCGAGACAAGTCCAGCGGCAGGGAGGCCAGGCGGCGGCGCAGCGCGACCGCGCCCTGAAGGCGCTCGCCCAGGACTGTACGGAAGCGCTCGACCGTGAGTCGGCCGGTCGGAGTATTCGGGTCAAGCACCGAGACCGAACCGATCAACATCGGTGCGGACTTGGTCTCGAGCGTCAGGAAGCCCGCGTCCAGGCCGGAAAGCTGGCGCATGGTCAGCCTTCGCTGAGGCGAGCTTCCTCAGGTCGCCGAAGGCCCGGAGGGTGAACGACTCCGGGCCGGAAGAACGGCTTCCAGTTGGCCTCCGGCTGCGCCAGCCGATCGGCGATCACGCACAAGACCAGAGGGTTGAAGCCGAGACCGAGATGACTGCCCGGAACTTCGATGCTCTCGGCCTGTGGACCTTCGGCTTCGATCGATGCGCGCCACGAGGTAACACCGTCGGTGCGGCTGAAGACTGAAGTCGTCGGGACGGGGGGTGTCTTTTGCACCTCGGCGATCCGCTCGGGCGCGATGTCCTCGATTCGTTCGCGGGTGACGAGCTCGAAGAGCCGAGCGCTATTGGTCGATTCGGGATCGCCGTTGATAGGACTTCCGAGAGAAATGACGCTGCGGACCTGGTCGGGGCGCCGGTTGGCCATGACCCGGGCGTAGACGCCACCCAGGCTCCATCCGACCAGGCTCACCCGCCGGCCGTGCCGGTCGTAGACTTCGTCGAGGCGCTCTGCCATTCGCTCCTCGAGATCTCCCTGGGGTCCCAGATTGCGGCCCAACGCCCAACGATGCGCCGAGTAGCCCAGGTCGCGCAGGAATCGTCTGAGTGGGCGCGTAGAGAGATCGCTGGCCATGAAGCCCGGAAGCAGCAGCACCGGGTGCCCGTCGCCGCGCTCGAGCCGCCGCAGGAGCGGGCGCAGGAGAAGAGTCGTCGCCAACTCTCCCATCGCTCGGCCTTCGAGAAGAAGCAGCAGTTTCGAAGGGGGGTGCACTACCACCAGCGCATGCTACCCGACGGGGGCGCTTGTCGAGGGGCCACCAAGATGTTCCGCTGCCGCGGTCAGGCCAGTCGGTCTTGTATGTGGTCGGCCAGACGGAGGGTCATGGCGACCACCGTGTTGGTGGGGTTGGCCGTTCCCGAGGTCGGGAACGTGCAGGCTCCAGACACGTACAGGTTGTCGAGCCCGAAGACCCGGTTGTCGCGATCGACGACTCCGGTCTCTTCGTCGAAGCTCATCCGACAGGTACCGGCGGGGTGGGCTCGCCAGCGATCGTGGTCCTTGACGTTTCCGCCCGGCGCGGCGAGCTCGCGCTTCGCCGCCTCAAGGCTCAGATAGTTGCGCTCGAGGGTGCGCTGATCCTGCTCGGAGTAGCCGAAGTGAAGCTCGGGCAGGGGAACGCCGTTCACGTCGGTCAGGGTCTTGCTCAAGGTGACGTAGCTCTCGTAGTTGGGCTCGATCTCCGGCTGGGCCTTCCACCGCGCCGCGCCGTTGGCCAGGACGTCGAGCTGGAGCTGGCAGGCATTGATTCCCTCTTGCCGATACTCCGTGTTCAAGCTGCAGGTGCGATGATGTCCAGCCGGGAGGTCGAGGTCGGAGCGCAGGTCGAACTTGGTCTGCAGACTGGGATGAACGTTGAAGTAGTGCCCGACCTGAGCGTGTCGGTTGCCGAGTCCGTTCGGAAACCAAGACGACTCGGAGGCGAGCAGCAGGCGGGCACTCTCGACCACGCCCGCCGCAACCACGAAGGCTCGAGCGTGGAGCTTCCCGGACCGGCCGGCAAGGCCGCGGAGCTCGACGTGATCGATGGTCTCGCCGTCGAGGGTCACGATATTCGTGACCTGCTGGTCCTCGATCAGGGTGCCGAGATCCGACTGAACGAAACTCGGAATCTCCTCGTCGAGCAGCTTGAGGGCGTAGTTTCCGCCCCGGCGAGAATGGGCGACTGGGAAATAGGCGACCCCCTTGCCCTCGATTCGGACTCCCGGGTCGCGATAGGCGCCGTCTTTCTCCTGAGGATAGGAGCAGTTGCGAGAGGGCTCGGCTCCGGTCACGGTCGGGTAACCCTTGGCGAGCAACAGGCGCTCCGACTCGCAGTAGTAGGAAACGAGGTCGTCGAAGGCGATTGGCCAGTCGATCAACCGGCCGAACTCCGATTTCATTCGGAAGTCCTCGGGCCAGAGCCGGGTCGTGACCCCGCCCCAGTGCCGGCTGGCTCCTCCCACCGCGATGGCCCGCGTGCCGTTGACGGGATAGCTCGTGGCGCCGCGGCTCCGGAACTTGAAGGACTCTTCGAGAGATTCCAGCGAGCCGCCTCTCCGTGGACGCGAGCCGGCTTCGACGATGACCGTTCGAAGACCGCTGTCGACCGCGCGCAGACCCAGATAGGTGCCGGCAAAGCCCGAGCCAATGATGCAAAGGTCGTATTCGCCGGCCAGCGTGCTCGTACCGTTGCAGCCAACGGCGGTGGACGCCAGGGCCGCTCCGGTTCCCACGAGGAAGTCGCGTCTGGTGATCGCCATAGCCCGATTGACTCTATTATGATCTTCCCTCTGCTGCGAAGCCGGCCGCTTCGGAGCCTCAGCCGATGCCAGCCGTGGAGAAAAGAAAGAAAAAAAGGGACAGGCACCTTTATGTCCGCTTTGTTCTCGCGCTGGTGAGCCTCTGTCTTGTCGGTTCGTGCGCCGAGGCCGGTCGTTCCAGGACACCGAATGTCATCGTGATCGTGGTCGACACGCTGCGCGCGGACCATCTGACGCAGTACGGATACGAGCGTTCAACGAGTCCGGCTTTGGAGAGATTCACCGCCGAGTCGAGCCTGTTCTCGGCGGCCTACTCGACTTCGTCCTGGACCCAGCCGAGTGTCGCTTCGCTCTTTACCGGCCTCTTGCCGAGTCGGCACGGCGTCGTCAAGCAGAGCACGATTCTGCCCGCCGAGCTCGACACGCTGGCCGGCTTGCTCTCCGAGGCCGGTTGGCAAACCGCGGGCTTTAGCGGCAATCTGTTCATCGGCGCCAAGACGGGCTTCGACCGTGGCTTCGATCACTTCCGGGGGCACGAAGGGAAGGTCCTGGTCTATCCCGACATCGGACTGATGCTCGAACAGGTCGCCTCCTGGCTCGACGAGGGCAGGCAGCGGCGGCAGCCGGCCTTTCTCTATTTTCAGCCGATGAACTGCCATGGACCCTACCGGGTGCCCGAAGAGCATCGCGCCGACCTCCTGGGGTCCGCTCCAAGCCGGACTTCCGACTACAACGACGAGTTGATGACCGCGATCTTGAAGGACGGCGACATCGCCGCCCGGCAGAGGGTGACGGACGAGTACCTGGCGAGCTTGACCGATCAGTACGACACGGCGGTTCGCTACAGCATGGATGCGGTCAGCCGGTTGCTCGAGATGCTCGAGAAAGAAGGCCTTTACGGGGATTCCCTGGTCATTTTGACCTCGGATCACGGCGAGGAGTTGTTCGATCACGACGGTTTCGGCCACGGCTACTCGCTGTTCGAGGAAGTCGTGCGCGTTCCGCTCTGGGTCAAACTGCCGGGTCAGAGTGCGCGGGCCGAGCTCGAGCTGCCGGTGTCGCTGCTGGATATCCTGCCGACGATTCTCGAAGTCGCCGGGATCGGTGACTCGGTGGAGCAGATGAATCTGGACGGTCGCAGCCTGGCGCCGCTGCTAATGGGCTCGCGGCGGGCTTCCGGCTTCCGTGGCCGGCCGATCACCATGGACACCCGCTGGAAGCGGCGGGCGGTGGCCTCCGCGGTCCGGCTGGGCCGGTACAAGCTGATCGAGATCGAGAGCGACTACTCGGGACGGAGCAACGTCAGCCTGCTTTTTGATCTCGAAACCGATTCCGGCGAGCAGACGGACCTGTCGGCCTCGGAGGCCGAGATGACCGGCGTGCTGTCGCAGGCCCTCGAGCGGATTCGATCTTCAACGGCAGGGCAAGAACCCGAGACTGGCGAAGCCGACCTCGACCGCGAAGTGCTCAAGGCCCTCGGCTATATCGACTAGGAGAGGGCAGCGGGCGCTCGCCGTCCTTGGCGGCGTAGCAGGCGGTATCCGCGGCTCGCAAGACGTCGTCTATCGAGTCGGTGGTGTCGGTAATCGAGACCAATCCGACGCTGACTCCGATGCTGAAGCTGCTGTCCTCCCAGTCGAAGCGAAACGCTGCGATGGCCTTCTGAATCGAGGCGACCACACTGCGTGCTTCCGCGAGTGAGCAGAACTCGAGCAAGACGCCAAACTCGTCTCCGCCGAGCCTGGCCAACACATCTCGTTTGCGAACGCTCTTCTGGATCAGATCCGCGAGCTGGCCCAGGAGCTCGTCTCCCGCCGCGTGGCCGCAGGTGTCGTTGATGACCTTGAAGCGATCCAGATCCAGGTAGCAAAGTGCGTGCTCGACCCCTTCGGACTTGGCGCTGTCCAGGGCCCGTTTCAGCCGTCGTTCGAACTCGTACCGGTTGAACACCCCGGTGAGCGCATCGTGCACGGCTTGGTATGAGAGCTTCTCGGACGCCTCGTGGGCTTCGGTGATGTCTTCACACACGACCAGAACCACCTGCCCACCATCGGGGCCGGTCACGACCCGAGCGGTCTCCCACACCCACAACCTGGTGCCGTCCTTGCGCTGTTTGCAGGTCTTCCAGCTGTGGATCTTGCGCGGATCGGCGAGGCAGGTCTCGAGCTGTGCGCGGTTCGCCTGCTTCTCGGATTCGATGTAGAGATCGTCCACCGGCTTGCCCACGATGTCACTGGCGGTGTAGCCGAGCTGCTCGGCTCCGAAACGATTTGCCGACAGGAGAATGCCGTCGGGCGCTAGAGTGAAAAACATGGACGGATTGTCTTCGTAGAGGGCCCGATAGCGTTCTTCGCTTGCCCTCAGAGCTGCCTCGGCTTCGACCCGCTGAGTGATGTCGATGCTGACGCCGACGACCCGCCGAGCCCGCTCTCGCTCGTCTCGATCGACAATCCGGCCCCGGTCGAGGTACCAGCGATAGGAGCCTGAGCTCGTGCACAGCCGATGTTCGCTCTCGAAGCTGTCTGTCAGGCCCTGCACATGTGCCTCGAGTGCACGGTTCCTTCGGTCTTTGTCCTCGGGGTGGACGACCTCTGCCCAAAAGCTCAGTGGGCGGGCCATCTCCTTTGTACCGTAGCCAAGAGCCTGACACCATTGGCTGCTCAGAGTCACACGGTTGGCGCTCAGGTCCAGCGTCCACATGCCGTCGCAGCTCGCTTCAAGGACCAAGTTGAGGCGCGCCTCGCGTTCTTCGAGCGCCCGCTGTATCAGCTCTCGTTCGCTGATCTTGCGGGCGACACCCTCAACGCCAACGACCTCGCCGCTCTCATCGAGTAGCGGCGACATCGTGTCCTCAATCCATCGGGTCATGCCCTGCTTGGAGAGGATTCGGTACCGGGCGACGCGAGTCTCCTTCCGGCTGATTGTTTCCTGAAATGTCTCCTCGGCGATGACTCGGTCCTCGGGCCATACGGCCTTGAGCCAAAGATGTGGGTCGCGAAGGAGCTCTTCCGGTTCGTATCCCCAGATCAGCTTCCAGCCTTGGCTTACATAGTGCACGCGAGGTGTGCCGTCGTCGAGTATCCGGGTGCTCCAGAAGCACTCTGGAACGTGGCTGGGCAGCGGGTGAGAACCAGCGGCTGTGGCGGCAGCGAGGCTTTCTGGCCCGTCTTCGTTCCGCCTCTTTGGACCCATCTCGCCTCTTTCCTGTGGCATCGGCTCGCGGGCACGCCAGCGGCCGAGTGGTAGTAGGATGAGACGGTAGCCACACTTACGCAATCTGTCAATGTACTTTGTAAGTTGCCTGGCCGCGGTTCCTTGGCGCGAGGTGCTCGAGACCTCGGCTTCAGTCAATTAGGGAGGGACCCGGCGAGACAGTGACGTGTGTGTTCACGAACACCCAACGCGGAACGATCATCGTGGAGAAGCAGACGGATCCGGATGGGGCGCTCGGCGACTTCGTGTTCACGGGCGACGCGGCCGGAACGATCAGCGATGACGGGACGATCGTGGTGGCGAATCTTCTGCCAGGGACGTACACGTCGACGGAGGACGATCCGACCGTCACACCGGGCGGGTTCGATCTGACCGGTATCAGTTGCGACGACGGTGCATCGTTTTTGATGATTTCGGTTTGCTTCAGCAGGACACGTCCACGCTGTCCATTTCTCAGGCGAGCACTGCGGCTCTGGGTACTGCGAACGGCGGCGCCAGCGTATTCAGCTTTGGGACGATCTCGTTCAACGCCACCTGTGCCACTCCGCCCTAACCTGGGGTTTCGGTAGCCAGCGCCACTCAGAGGGGAAAAGAGGGGACACCCACCCATTAGAGGGCCCCTGGACAGAAAAGAGGGGACAGGCACCGTTTTCCTACCTAGGGCGCAACCCTGTTCTTGTCAGATTTGCGCCCACGTCTTCTCGGCCGGAGTCGTCGGTCGAGACACCGTTCGACCTCCACGGGAAAAGAGGGGACAGGCACCTTTTTGAGAGTTCGTCGCACGAGCGCGACGCGGGGATAGCTTCGTTACAGCCGGATCAGTCGCTCACGCAGCCACGTGAGCAGATGCTCGAAATCGGCAGAGCCGCTTTTGAGAAGACCGATCAGTTCGGCATAAGCTGACTTCGGCTCGACCTCGAGCTTCCATCCGTTGAGGCGCAGAAACACGTCGGTCCCGAAGAAGGCCACGCGCTTGTTGCCGTCGAGGAAAGGGCGGTTCTGCAGGAGGGACTCAAAGAGAGCCGCCGCCATCTCGGCGAGGTCGCGGTAGTAACCTGTCTGCGGGCGGTAGAGAGCGCTCTCCAACAGCCCGAGATCCCGAAAGCCCAAGCTGCCGCCGAAGCGCTCGATCAACTGTTCGTGAGCTGCGAGAGTTTCGTCGACGGTGAGGAAACGAATGACCTCAGCGGGCAAGGAGACGTCCCAGTTCCTCGTTTTCCGCCATCGACGATTCTAGATGGTCCAGAACCTCCGGACGAACTCGGCGCCTTCGAACGTAGTCACGAATGGCTTCGGTCAAGAGCCCAGAAATGCTCTGGTGGGATTCTGAGGCCAGCTGGCGTAGGTCTTCCCAGACTTCCTCTTCGACTTTCGAGCTGATCTTGACGGCTGCCATGCCTTTCTCCTTCTTGACATGTCATGATATGTCAAGCCTAGCCAGCGGTCAAGGCCAAGGCCACCGGAAAGAGGGGACAGGCGCCCTTCTTCGAGTGCTTCTAGCGCAGATCCCCTACTTTCTTCTTGGGCTTGCGTCCGCGTCTTCGGGGCCGGAGTCTTCGGTCGAGACGCCGTTCGAGCTCCGAGGTGAACGACGCCGAGCCCGAAGGACGTCCTGTCGCGGTGTTCTTGCGAATGGTCTCGACTCTCTCGACGTCGAGATTGCCAGTTAGCCATTGAGACCAGTCCGGGACTTCACCTGGGAACGGCCGCGCCGGAGAAAGGAGCGCATCGTGGCGGCCGCTGATGTGTGCTCTGGCACTCGACCATTTATACGCGGCGGGCTCAGCACTGATTCCGGCGCGGACGGGGTTCATCTCGACGTACCTCGCCGCCGCCCACAGATGCGCCTCGTCGAGGGGCGTGGAGAAGAAGCGATTGGCCCAAAGGTGTCCGGACCATCCATTGAGCCGGTTCTGCCGCTGAGCGAAGCGGCCATGAGTGCAGCCGACTGTGCGCGCCAGTGAGTCGTTTTTGCGATTCACTACGATCAGATGTATGTGATTCGTCATCAGGCAATAGGCCCAGATCTCGAGGCCGTACCGGCGGGAGTACAGTGCGAGCCAGTCTTTGTAGATCTGGCGATCCTGAGGGTCGAAGAACACATCCTGGCACCGGTTCCCTCGATGAGTCACGTGGTAGGGCAGCCCGGGCGCAACGACTCTGGCTAGTCTCGCCAAGTTGTTTCTGCTCCTCTGGGTCTGACTGAGCTTCGCGGCTCCATTATGGATATAGACGCCGTTCGGAGGTCCGATCTGACGGAAAAAGAGTGCCTGTCCCCTTTTTCCCCCGGATGCGGACTGACCCGGAGGGTAGGTCACTCGCTCACCCACGCGGGTGTAGGTGCGGTGTGGCCGCTCCGGTACCTTGGGCGCCGGAGACCACTTTGCGATGACGGGACCGGCACCCTCCAAGCGCATTTTTGAAGCGGCAACGGAGCCGCCGACGGACATCTCCGGGCAGCCTTCCCGGGAAGACAAGCCGCCGAGGATGCGTCTCGTGCGCCGTGGGGATCGCGGCGAGTCGAGCCGGCTCGTGGGCTGGATCGAGAGCACGGTGGGCAAGAAAGGCGATCGCTCCTATCGCCTGCGACTCATGGTTCAGGCCGGATTCGCCCTTGGGTGCGTCGTCCTGGGCATCCAGTTCGCCCGCTTCACCCGGGCCGCGGCCGCCGGTGAGTTGCCTCTGCCGGTGCGCCCGCCGGGGGTGGAGGGCTTTCTGCCGATTAGCGGAATGATGGGTCTCCTGGACTGGTTCTATCAGGGCACCCTCAATCGGGTCCATCCCGCGGCCACGATGCTCTTCGTGATGATTGTCGCCGTCGCGTTCGTCGCCCGGAAGTCCTTCTGCTCCTGGATCTGCCCGGTGGGTTTTCTCTCCGAGAGCCTGGCCCGGCTGGGCCGGTCGCTCTTCGGACGGAACTTCCGGCCCTGGAAGTGGCTCGATATACCTCTCCGAGGTTTGAAGTATCTTCTCCTGTTCTTTTTCGTCTACGCCGTTGTCACCATGAGCGACGCGGCCCTGCGGGCGTTTATCGAATCGCCCTACAACCGAGTGGCCGACGTCAAGATGGGGCTCTTCTTCGTTCGTCTGGGAACGGTCGGAGCCTCGGTCCTCGTTGTCCTGTTCGTTCTCTCGATTCTGATCAACGGCGCCTGGTGCCGCTATCTCTGCCCCTACGGCGGCCTTCTCGGCCTGGTCTCGATGTTCTCGCCGTTCAAGGTGAGCCGCCAGGCCGACGCCTGCATCGACTGCGGCCTCTGCGACAAGGTTTGCATGGCCCGTTTGCCGGTGTCGCAGCTCGACCGGGTATCGAGCGCCGAGTGCACTGGGTGTCTGGATTGCATCGCCACCTGCCCGGTGAGCGAGGCTCTGGACGTGAGGGCCGCACGGCGCTGGAAGGTGGGCCTGCCCGCCTACGCGCTGGTGGTTCTGGTTCTCTTCGTCGGCGGGTACTCGGGAGCGCGTCTTGCCGACCTGTGGAAGAGTGGCATCAGCGACGCCGAGTACTCTCACCGGATCCAGAATCTCGATCGCCCCGAGTATGGGCATCCAGGCAGCTGATAAGCGAGAACAGGCTAGACTTAAGCATGTCCGGCGAAGGGGAGGCCGCGCCGAAGCTCGAGAGACCGCGCTGGTTGGCTGTCGCCGTCTGGCTGCCGGTCATGGTCTTCGTCGTCGGCGTAGCTGCGTCACTTCTGGTCTACTCGGTCGCGCGCAATAACCAGCGGCTTCAGGTCACCAGCCGGTTCGCTCAGGCCGCGGGCACCCGTGCTTCGGCGATTCGACGCGCTTTCGAGCATGGAGTCGATACGACCGAGTCGATTGTCGCCCTGTTCGCCGCCTCCGAGGAGGTTTCCCGAGAGGAGTTCGGCGACTTCACGCGACCGCTGCTCAAGGGGCATCCGGCAATCCAGGCGGTAAGTTGGGCGCCGGTGGTGCCGCATGCCCGGCGATCCGAGGTCGAGCGGAGGGCGGCCGAAAGCGTCCCGGGGTTTCGGTTCACGAACCGCGCGACCCAGGGCCAGATGGTGGCCGCCGCCGAGGCGGAGGAGTACGTTCCGGTACTGTATCTCGAGCCGTTCTCCGGCAACGAAGCAGCGATCGGGTTCGATCTGGCTTCGAATCCCAGCCGTCGAGTCTCCTTGGAAAAGGCTCGAGATACAGGTGCCATCGTCGCTACCGGCCGCATTCGCTTGGTTCAGGAGACCGGGAATCAGTACGGTTTCCTTTTGATCGCGCCGATCTACCGAAGTGGTACCGACCTTAAGACGGTACCAGCCCGGCAACGGGAATCGACCGGGTTCGCGTCGGTCGTCTTTCGGGTCGGCGATCTCATCTCGAGCGCGATGGCGTTGCTCGAGCCGGTCGAGATCGACGTCGCGGTGTTCGATGACACGGCTCCACCTGAGGAGAGTCGGCTCTATATCTCGTCCGGCCTGGCGAGCGGAGGCGATCTGCCGGAGCTCGAGAGGTTCGAGGGTCCGCCGCGAGACGGTCTCGAGCACCTAATCAGCTTCGACTTCGGCGCACGCCGGTGGACGGTGGTGATGAGACCCGCGCCCGGCCACTTCGAGCTCAGTACCCGAGGGCCTCGACTCATGCTCGCGGGCGGTCTGGCGCTTTCCACAGGGGTTGCCACTCTTCTTCTCCTACTGCGCCGGAGAGCCCTGCAGCTCGAGCGCTCCAACCGTGCCCTTTCCCGAGAGGTCGTCGAACGAGAAGCGGCCGAGGAGCGCCTGAGACTCTTCCAGTCGCTCATTCACGCCTCGGCCGAGTCGATCTATTTTGTCGAGCCAGAGACCGGCCGTTTTACCTATGCCAACGAGCAAGCGACGCGAGAGTCGGGCTACAGCCTGGCCGAGCTGCGT
Source organism: bacterium (assembly GCA_024224155.1). Taxonomy (NCBI): domain Bacteria; species bacterium. The sequence continues at coordinate 12,378 of JAAENP010000533.1, read as the reverse complement.
GACTTGACCGTTCAGGGAGTGATTGCCGAGGGTCCCCTGGCCGAGTCCGAGGTTGACTGGTCGGACTGGGTTCGCTCGCTCGAGAGCCAGCCGGCCTCCGTGATCCAAGGCCGGCAACGCCGCAAGGGTGGCGAGACCTTCCCGGTCGAGCTGAGCGTGTCCCTGGCGACGATCGGTGATCGGCGCTTCATTGTGGGAATCGCCGAGGACATTTCCGAGCGCAAACAAGCGGAAGAGCAGCAGATCGAGGTGAGGGAGCGTCTGCTCGCGCTGTCCTTCCTCGACGGCCTCACCGGAATCGCGAATCGTCGGCGCTTCGACGAGTATCTGTCGACCGAGTGGCGGCGGGCGGCGCGCGCAAGTACGTCACTGGGTCTGATCCTCCTCGACCTCGATCACTTCAAGCTCTACAACGATCGCTACGGACATCTTCTCGGAGACGAATGCTTGCGGAAGGTGGCCGGGGTTCTGGAGTCCTCGATCTCTCGCCCGGCGGATCTGGTGGCCCGGTTCGGCGGCGAAGAGATGGCGGTGCTGCTGCCCGACACCTCCAAGAATGGCGCTGTGCGCATGGCGGAGAAGATCAGACTCGATGTCGAGACGCTCGAGATTCCGCATCGGGATTCGCCGGTCGCACCCGTAGTGACGGTGAGCCTCGGCGTCGGCTGGAGGATTCCGGCGCCCGGCGACTCCCTCGACAAGTTCGTCGAGGCGGTCGATGCGGCGCTCTACCGGGCCAAGCGGGAGGGGCGCAATCGCTCCGTCGTGTCCTGATGGCTGCTAGGGTGAGGAGCATGACCCGAGCTTCCGGGAGCGTCGTCACGTTCTCGCGCGCGAACCAGCGCGCCGAGGCCAAGCGCACTGTGATTCTGGTCGGCAACCCCAACGTCGGCAAGAGCGTTCTCTTCGGCAACCTGACCGATCGTTACGTCACCGTCTCGAACTTCCCGGGCACCACCGTCGAGTTGGTCGAGACCGAGGCCGTTCTCGACGGCCATACGTATCGGGTGATCGATACGCCGGGGGTGAACGATCTCGCGCCGCGCAACGACGAGGCCCGCGTGACTCGGGAGCTTCTGTCCGCGGACGAGGCACCCACCGTGGTTCAGGTGGCCGACGCCAAGAACCTCCGTCGGGCGCTGCTCCTGACCCTTCAGCTGGCCGAGCTCGGGGCCTCCATGGTTCTGGTTCTCAATATGTATGACGAGCTCGAAGAGCGCGGGGGCCATATCGACGTCGACAGGCTCAGCGAGTCGCTGGGCATACCGGTGGTTCCGGCGGTGGCGACACGTTCGGTGGGCACCGAAGAGCTGGTCGGAGCGCTCGCCGAGGCGGCGGTGCCGAAGCGGGAAGCGCCATCCGAACCCGTTCCCGAGGTCGACGACGACTATGAGAGGAATCGGAGCCGGTTGGCGGAGATCCGCGAGATCATGGCCGAGACCTACAGCATTTCGCAACCGCGACGCGCGTCGCTGGGCGTGCGACTCGGTTTCTGGGCGATGCATCCGGTCAAGGGCGTGCTTTTTCTGGCGGCCTCGCTATTGACCGTCTTTTGGTTCGTGGGCCTCTTCGGCGCGGGCACTCTGGTCGATTTTCTGGAAGTCGGCTTGTTCGAGCAGCGGCTGAGTCCGCTGGCGATTCGGAGTGTCGATGCGCTGCTGCCGTTTCCTCATTCCCACCCCACCGAGACGGTGCCGCTCGAGGCGGCAATCCCCTTGACGCCGATCCACGAGATTCCGCTGGGCAGCTTCGACCGGCCCGCCCTGTCGGTCGACTACTCCGTCGACACCGCGACGAAGCTGACCGGAACCCAATCCGTCCTGAGGTTTGTTCACGACTTTCTGGTCGGCGATTACGGCGCCATAACGATGGCGCTCTCCTATGCCTTTGCGATCATTCTTCCGATCGTGACGACGTTCTTTCTCTTGTTCAGCCTGCTCGAGGACTCGGGCTACTTGCCGCGTCTCGCGATCATGGTCAACCGGCTCTTTCGCTTGATGGGGCTGAATGGCAAGGCGGTGCTGCCGATGGTGCTCGGCTTGGGCTGCGACACCATGGCGACGATGACGACCCGCATCCTCGAGACCCGGAAGGAAAGGGTGGTCACGACGTTGCTGTTAGCGCTGGCGATTCCGTGCTCGGCTCAGCTCGGCGTGCTGCTTGCGATGATGGCGAGCTTGACGCCCGCCGGCGCTGTCGCCTGGATCGCAATCATGATCGGGGTTCTGGTCCTGGTGGGTTGGCTCAGCTCGCGTCTCTTCGGCGGTGAGAGCGGCGAGTTCGTGCTCGAGATTCCACCGATGCGCAGACCGCAGTTCTCGAACATCATGGTCAAGACCGTGAGCCGGATCAACTGGTACCTGCGCGAGGTGATACCGCTGTTTATGATCGGAACGGCGGTGCTCTTCTTGCTCGATCGGTTGGGAACTCTGGATCGGCTGGCTCGGTGGAGTCAGCCGCTGGTCTCGGGCTGGCTGGGTCTGCCTCCCGAGATGGCCAACGCATTCCTGGTCGGGTTCATGCGCCGGGACTTCGGCGCCGTCTATATCCTCGACGCGGTGACGGCTCCGGTGCCGCTGTTGACGCCACACCAGATCTTCGTCGCCATGATCACCATCACCCTGTTCATGCCCTGCTTTGCGAATTTTCTGATGATCGCCAAGGAGCACGGACAGAGGGTCGCCTGGGCGATGATCGCGTTCATCTTTCCGTTCGCGTTTCTCGTCGGAGGCCTGGTCAACCAACTCGGACGCCTGTTTTAGAGACACCGATGACCGACAAGAAACAGCGACAGCTGGTCTGCCCGTTCTGCGGATTCGAGTTCGAGGCCGTGGATACCCTGTGCCAGCACGGCTGCCCGATGCGCACGGCGTGCGGCCTGATGCGATGTCCGAGCTGTGACTACGAGTTTCCGGAACAGCCCGAAGGAGTGTCCTGGCTCCGGAGCCTGTTTGGTCGCCGGAAGGAGACCGAGGAGGCGCTCTGCGAGACCTGCCGGCCGCTTACCGAGCTCAGGGGTGGTGAACATGCCCGGGTCGTATCTCTCGCAGGGACGAAACGGCCAGGCGCGCTGGCCGTGTTCGGGCTGATTCCGGGCTCGGAGATCACGCTGCTCCAGAGGGCGCCGACCTACGTGGTGCAGGTGGGGGAGACCCAACTCGCTCTCGAGTCCGACATCGCCGGCGGCATCTTCGTCGAGCGCCCGATCTAGGAGCCCCGAAGCAACAGAGCAACGTGTTGGCGTGGGCAAGTGGGCGGTCGAGCTCCGTCTCGACCGCCCCCGACCTAGCTCAAGAGCATCTTGAGATCGTCGGCGGTGAGGTCTCGCAGCGACTGGCCCCCGCCGCCCTCGAGGATGGCGTCGGCAAGCTTGCGCTTCGAGCCCTGGAGGTCGAGGATCTTCTCCTCGACGGTGTCACGAGCGATCATGCGATAGGCGAACACCGGCTGGGTCTGGCCGATGCGGTGGGTGCGATCGATCGCCTGTGCCTCGACTGCGGGGTTCCACCACGGGTCGAGCAGGAAGACGTAGCCCGCCGCCGTCAGGTTGAGGCCGGTGCCGCCGGCCTTGAGGCTGACCAGGAAGAGGTTGCAGTCGGGGTCGGTCTGAAACCGCTCGACGACCTTGCCGCGGTCCCGCGTCTTGCCGTCGAGGTAGGCGTAGGAAGCGCCATTGGTATCGAGATGCCGCCTGACATAGGCCAGTAGCTTGGTGAACTGGGAAAAGACCAGGACTTTGTGGCCTTCGTCGAGGACCTCGGACACCTGATCGAAGAGGGTCTCGAGCTTGGCGCTTCCCGCTTCTTCCCATTCGGGATTGACCAGGCCCGGATGGCAGGCGATCTGGCGCAGGCGCAAGAGCGCTTCGAGGACCTGGATGGCCGAGCCCGAAACGCCCTTTTCCTCGACCTGTTCGAGCAGGTTGACCTGATAGCTCGCTCGAACCTTGTCGTAGAGCTCACGCTGCTCTTGGCGCAGGTTGCAGAGCAGGGTCTGCTCGGTCTTCGGGGGCAGGTCGGGCAGGACCTGCGCCTTGGTCCGGCGCAGGATGAAGGGTCGCATATCTTCGGCGATGTGCTCGAGCTCCAGCTTGCTCGGCGCTCGGCCGCCGGTGAGAACCTCGAGCCGCGGTAGGCGGCCGAGGAGTCCGGGATTCAGGAACTCGAAGAGAGACCCGAGCTCGCCGAGATGGTTCTCGATCGGTGTGCCGGTCAACGCCAAGCGGTGGCGGGCGACCAGGAGGCGACTTGCCTTGGCGGTCTGTGACGCGGGATTCTTGATCGCTTGGGCTTCGTCCAAGATTGCGGTGTCGAACTCGACGGTAGCGAGGAAACCGATATCGCGCCGCAGCGTGCCGTAGGTGGTGACGATGACGTCGTAGTCGCTGAAGTGCTCCTGGAGCTTCTCGCGCCCGGGTCCGCGATACTCCACGACCTTGAGCTTGGGCGTGAAGTGGGAGGCCTCGTCGATCCAGTTGTAGACCACGCTCCGGGGTGCGACGACCAGGAACGGCAGTTTGGTGGTCTTCGACGGGGCGCGGTACGCCTGGATCAGGGCCAGGACCTGAACGGTTTTTCCCAGGCCCATGTCGTCGGCTAGAACGCCGCCGAGGTCGAACTCACGCAGGAAGTTGAGCCAGCCCAGCCCGCGCCGCTGGTACTCGCGGAGTGTGCCGCCGAAACCGCGGGTTTCCTTCTTCGGCTTGATCCGCTCGAACGACTTGAGCTTGTCGCGCAGCTTGGCGAAGGCCGCATCGACGTCTGCCGGCGGCATCGCGGTGAGCAGGGCGTCGACGATCAAGGCTTGTGACGGCAGAAACCGAAGGCCGTCGTCGGTGGCGTCGCTTGCAAGCTGGGCCAGTGAATCGTAGGTCTCCATCCATGCCGCGGGCAACAAGCCCTGGGAGCCATCGGCCAGATCGACGAATTGATTTCCACGCTTGACCGCATCGAGAATCGTGGTCAACTCCAACCGGTCACCGGCGAAGTCGACCTGACCGCTCAAGTCGAACCAATCGATGCCGCTTTCGACTCTCAGGGTGGGTGGACTCGGCGGCGATACCGACTTGCCCTGAACCTCGACCGTCCAGCCCTCGACGAGCAGGGGCTCGACCACCCTGGGCAGCTCTCGTGGGTTGATCTCGAGCGCCTGGACGTTTCCGTGTCCCGCGGCCACCGGCTGGAAACCGAGCTCGAGCAGCCGCACGAGAGCAGCATACTCGCTGTCCTGGTCGCGCCTCAGGAGAGTTCGCTCCTGCCAATCGACGACCGACGAGCGCGAGTCCTCGGCGCCGACCCTCAGAGATCCGTAGTCGAACGACAGCTCGGCCTCCAACGGCGGGTTGATCCTGGCTGAGCCCGCCGCGGGCTCCAGGACCAGGCGCGGTTGGGGGGGCGAGTCTTCTCCCTCGAGCTCCAGCTCTTCGGGGATCTCGAAACGTGGCAGAGCGGGCAGCTCCAACATTTCGGTCAGAGCTTCTTCGACGTCCTTCGTGGGAATCACGATCTCGCCGGTGTTGCGCAGGAGGTTCAGCCACGGCAGGTCCCGGGCCGCCTCGAGGGCGAGGCGGCCGATCGACTCGGCGAAAACGACCAGCGAGGGACCGCTGCCGTTCTTGTCGGTCGTGCTGTCGGAGCCACCGGGAACCAGCAGGAGCACGGGGTCCTTCAGAGGAACGGTCTCGCCCTCTCGCTCGAGGTGTCCATGCAACCGGGCGCCGCCCGAGGCATTGACGTCGAGATGCAGTGCCAGGTGCCAGGCCGTGCCGGCGTCCCACCAGAGTGGATGCAGATTGGACTGCACGCGACCGTCCCACCATCCCAGCTTCCCCTGATTGCATAGGTGCGGCAGCACGGCTTCGTAGAGCTTCTGCGGCAGCCTCAGACGGCGGATTCCGTCGCTGTTCTTGTTCGGCCCGCGTCGGCTCGAGGCCTTTCTACGCCGGGAATCGGCCGACAGCTCGGTGATCAGTGCCAGTGATTCGTCGCTCTCCCCGGAGGAACCGTTGCCCGGGCTCCTTGGCAGAAGCAGCTCTTCGAGCCTATGGGGCTCGATCCCGAGTCGCTTCATCTTGCTCTGCTTTCCGTTGGCGTTCTGCGTGCTGCCGAAGACGTCGAGCACCAGACTGCCCGAGCTGTTGCTGACGGCCGTATTGATGAAGAAGTGGATGCTCGGAGCTGGGCGGACCGGAAGAGCGATCATGGCCGGCGGGCTCACCGAGGTCGTAATCTCGTCTCGTAAGGACGCGAGTTGCGATCGCCAGGAGGTCGCGGCTCCGCGACGGCGCCCGGACGAGGAGCGGGCTCGAGCGGAGCGGGCCGGTCGCGCACCTTGCCCGCCGGAAGCGGGCTCGACGCTGTGGATCACCCGTACTTCGTTGCGGTCTGCCGAGACACCGAGGTCCTCCCAGCTGGCCGCGCGATCCCTGCGGAGACCGAGGCGGTCCTTGCCCGGAGGCTGGTTTTCTGGCCCCGTCTCGGCGAGAGCCAGGAGGACCGCCCAAATGTGCCGGCACAGCTCGCCGCTGGCAAACCGCGGGCACTCACAGAAGGTGTGCAGTCTGCGTTTGCCCACCCGGGTCCAATCGACTCCGACGCGATAGGTGTCGCGCTCTGACTCCTCGACACTGGCTTTGGCACGCATGCCCTCTATTTCGAGGCGAACCTGGCCTTCCTGAAAGCTCTCGGTGCCATGGTCCCGTTCGCTGGGCTGGAAGTGCGAGCTGCTCCGCTTGTGCAGAGGAACGGGGCCGGCGGGTGCGGACTTGTGGGAGCGCGACCGCCGCCGCCGCGGACGGGTTGACTCCTCGGTCATGGCTTCAGCTTGGTCATCGGTTGGTAGCAAGGGGCCTCCAGTTTTTCTGAGCCGACCGCCCTTTCATTCCTCTGGCCACGCGGTTCGGAACCTCGGCGTGGCTAAGAACCAGTCTGGCTGGTAAGGCGACTCGCTGTGGCCGGTAACTGTCTAGACCGGGCATCGACGAGCCGAAGCTCACGCCGTAAACGCAAGTCTAGCACTAGTCGGAGGGATTGGCCAGATTCTTTTTCTGAGGCGGCCGGCTAACCGGCTTCGGAACGGGCTCGAGCCAGGAGCTCGTTGATGCGTTCTTGAGAGCTGGCCGGATTGGACAGCCCGGCGCTTGCGCCGCGGACCATGGCGTCGAACTGGTTCAGAAGCCGGCGTTGTTCGAGCAGCGCGGCCGCCGCGCTGGTGCAGGCCGGATGTGGGCAGCGGCAGGCCGAATCCGCGCTCGAAAGCCGGCCGCCGGTCTGGAGCATGAACGTGGACCACATTCCCGGGTCGACCGGCGGCCGAGCGAACTGGCGAATCTCAAGGGCGAAGTCGCTGGCGGCGGACTCGGCGACGGATACGCAGTGAAGAGCCTGCCCGGCGGCCTCTCCTGCCTGCTCCGCCGCCGTCTGCGATTGCCGGTAGGCGCGAAACTGCGGCAGCAGCTCCGTGTAGCCGTAGTAGGCGGCGATCGCCAACACGGCCAAGGTGATCAAGCGTCGCATTCGCAGAGGGTATCGCGGAAGCCGGGAGGGCGGCGCCTAGCCTGCAAGAAAAGCCTCGAGGGGCTCGAAGGCCACTGCCGGGTCCGGGGTGCCGTCCCAGGATTCCCAAAAACGCGCCAAGGGGCTGGTTTCGACGTGCATTCGCTGGCGAACGTCTCCTTCGGCCGCCGCGCCGCGCGGTTTCCACTCCGAGCCGCGGGCCACCTGCGCCGTACGTAGCAGCTCGGTGCTCGCCTCCGAATCGCCCCTGCTGTGAGCGAGGTAGGCCTGCAAGTAGAAGCCTCCGACGGCGCGAGGATTCGTGCGACAGGCCCATTCGAATCGCTGCCGAGCGGCATCCGGTCGTCCCTGGAGAAGCGCGACCTCGCCCAGGGCGAGCAGGCTACCGGTGCCTTCCTGGTTGATCTCGAGCGCTCGCTCGAGAGCGGCCGCGGCGGCGTCGAGGTCGGCGGGACCGGCAGCGGTCATGGCGCGCAGCACGCCCCACTGCTTGTGGGCACGATGGCTCATCGGGTCTCGCTTGCGCAGATCGTCGAGCTCAGCAAGACCGCGGTCTCGGTCGCCCAGAGTCCAGAGCAGGTTGCCCAAGTAGTAGCGCGAGTCGCCATGATCGGGATTGAGAGCCAGCGCGCGCTCGAACAGTGCTGCCGCGCGCTCGATATCGCCGTCGATCTTCATCGCGTCCATTGCCGCTCGCTGGGTCTTCCAGAACTCGAGCAGGCGCTGTTTGTCATCCTGCGGCAGTGCGGTGGCAACTTTTCCTGAGGTGCCGGCGAGACTCGAAGCCGCCGCCGAGCGAGCCTCGCCCTGGCCGCGCACCAGCTCCCAGATGGCGTCGACCTCGGCACCGGTGAAGGTCTCGGTCTCGCCGCCCAGCCAGCGGACCTCGATCTCGTCGATCCGATCGATCCGGCCAAGGCCCAGGTGCAGAGTCAGGCTGCTCTGCGAGAGATACGAGGTCCCGCCCACCGTTCGGCGCAACTCGAGGCCGCCGGCACGAACGATGGCGGTCGCTCCTTCTCCGCGGCCGGCCGAGCGACCTGGATCGAGCAGTCGCAGCTCGATCCAGTGGCCTTTCTGCATCTCATTCCTGAACAGGCGCGCACCGGAGTCCAGCTCCACCATGAGGAAATCGAGGTCTCCGTCCAGGTCGTAGTCGGAGAGCGCCATGCCGCGGCCCAGCCGGGGTTGGGCCAGAAGCTCGTGGACCGGCGCCAGGTCGTGAAAATACTCGCCTCGGCGATTCCAGAGCAACATCGCGGGCTGTCTCTTGAGCTTCTTGGGCGCGTCCTGGGTCTCCAAGGTGCTGCCGTTCGCGACCACCAGGTCGAGCCAGCCGTCGCCGTCGAAGTCGGCGAACTCGGTCGCCCAGCCGACCGAGTGGAGCGCGATCTGCCCCAGTCCGAGAGGTGCCGCTATATCGGCGAAGGTGAGCTGGGTGCGGCCTGCCGCGGTGTTCTCGGCCAGCCGTGAATCGTAAAGAGCGTTCTCTTGCGCCACCCAATGCGTCACGAAGAGGTCGTCGTCGCCGTCCCGGTTCCAGTCACCGGCGGTGAGACCCATGGCGCCCCGGTAGTCGGCGACCCATGCGGCGAGGCTGACGTCCTCGAAGGTATCGCCCCGATTGAGCAGCAATGCGTTGTCCGAGATGTCGTTGGCGACGTAGACGTCGAGGAGACCATCGGCGTTGAAGTCGTGCCAGAGGGCCGCGAGACTTCGCCCCTCGGGGTTCGCGACGCCGTATAGAAGCGCCTCTTCAGTGAATCTGCCGGCGCCATCGTTGCGAAAAAGAAGGTTGCGCTCGGGCTCATAGGAGGCCGGGTTGAGGGTGTACGGCACCGCGGTGCCCGATTGCATCGAAGTTCGCTGGGGCGCCGATTCGTCTTCTTCGTACTTGACGTAGCCGCATACATAGAGATCGAGGTCACCGTCGGTATCGAAGTCGGCCCAGGAGACCCCGGCCCAGTAGCCGGGGAGGTCGGCGAAGGACTCCTCCCGCACAAACCTCCCTTTGCCCGTGTTTCGAAACAGCATCAGACTGTTGTAGCCGCTCACGACCAGATCGAGCCAACCGTCGCCGTCGGCGTCGCCCCAAGCGGCGGCCATCCCCGCGATACGGGTCTCGGGGAAGTCGGTGACGCGCGAAAAGGTGCCGTCGCCCAGGTTCTCGAAGAGCAGGGACTCGGCCCAGGACTCCGGCGGCGCGGTCAGCGTGCCGCCGGCCGCGACCAGAAACAGGTCGTCGTCACCGTCGTTGTCGAAGTCGCCCCAGGCTACGCCGGACCCCATGTCCTCGGGCAGCTGCGACGAGCGCTCGCCCAGGAAGGTGCGGAACCCGCCGAGCCCGGCGGCTTCGGTGACATCGGAAAACTCGGGAAACGGCGCATCGGGGGGCAGCTCCGCCGACAGCTTGCGAGTGATGTCGGCCAGGTCTTCGCCCGGCCGACGAACCTCTGGCCGCGTTGCCCGGTAGACGACGAAGGCCCCGATCACGCTCAGAAAAGCGAGGCCCAGGAGCAGCTTGGTCGCGCGGCGGAGCTTGTGCTTACGGCGGCCGATCACGCGTTTCGGTGCCGGCGTTGTGGGCTCGTTCACCTGTTTGACACTATCACCCGCCGGCCGCCACCTCGACGATGGCTTCCTCGCCTGGCGACGCTTCTTCGGCCACGCGATCGCCCACCTTGACCGTAACCGTGGTGCGATTCATCTCGATCACCGGTGCGGTCAGCCCCGAGTCCTCTCCCAGGAGGAAATTGATCAAGAACTGGTCGACCTTGCGGTACATGAGTTTTGCCGTAACCTCGTAGGAGTCGACCCGCTCGGGCGCCTGTATCTCGAAGGCTTGTTCTTCGCGGCCGAGCCGGGCGAGATCCCGAACCGGGCCGGGTGCCATGGTGGTCGGACAATCGACCATGTAGTCGACCGTGTCGGAATAGCCCGGGAAGAGCGCACGCCGATAGCGCACACCGACCATCTCCCAGAGATTGTGCCGGTCGATCAGGTTGCCGTATTGATCGACGGGCTCGGCCTTGAACAGGAAGCTGCCGGGCTCGATGAAGTTCTTCTCGTCCACGGTGCCCGAGGAGAAGATCTCGTTGCCGTGCTGATCGGCGACCCTGATCTCGACCCAGCTCTGGATGATGTCCAGCGGACCAGTGGGGAAATCATGGCCCACCTTGCTGGCGGTCATCACGACTCGAATCGGTAACTTGTCGCCGGGGGCGACCGTCGACGGTGTCTCGACCGCCAGCTCGATGACCGGGCCTTCACGCCATTTGTCGGCGATCTCGGGGATCTCGAAGGTCCCCTGGAGCCACTTCTCGGTCAGTCGGTTGTGCTCCTCCCAGCCCTCGAGCTCGAGCATCGCCGGCACCAGCGTGTTGGCGGCAATGAAGCGGTGACTCCGATGCATACCGTCGTCGGCTGTGCGGTTGTGGTCCACCGAATCGCCGCGGGAGGGGTCTTCGGAGGCGACCAGGGGCATATGGCACTCACGGCACTCGACGGTCTTCTCCGGCTCGCCCTCGACGAACCAGTGGCTGGCCTTCCAGTTGTCGTATTGATTCTGAAGCTGCACCCAGCCGACCCGATTGACCTCCTGGTCGATGAACTGCTTGTGGCAGGCGGCGCAGTACTCGGGTGCCTTGAACATGCGCTTGCTGAGCTCGTTGTGTTTGTCGGGGTAGGTGCGGATCAGAAAATCACTGAAGAACTTGCCGGCACCTTCTTTCTGCCACTGCCAGAGATAGACGGCCGGCTGGGTCATCACGTAATTGGCGTTGCCTTGAAGGTCCGTCTCTCGCACCCCGTGGCAGGACAGGCACGAGATTCCTTCGTTGTAACCCTGCAAGCCGGTGAGGTTTTCGTTGAAGATGTTCTTGGCGCCCGAAAACAGCGAGATCGGATCGTGGCAGCCGCCACAGTAGCGTGTCGACTCGGGGCCGTTTTGCTCGGCCATGACGCTTTGCACTTTCTGGAACAGTGGGTCCATGGCCGAATAGCGATGCGCGCTCGGCTTCCACTCTTCCAGAATCTGGGAATGACAACCGGCCGAGCCGCAGGTTTCGGAGCCGGCCAGCGAATCGGGATCAAAAGCGCCGCCGGTCGACGTCAAGGCGAGGCTGGGTGCGAAGGGCCGGTCTTCGCCGTACAGGTAGTTGTAGTCCTCGGGAAAGGTGTTGTTGTAGGTGGGTCCGGCGTACAAGTACGCCAGGCCGGCTACGAGAGCCAGACCGAGGACGGTCCACACGGTCGCCGACACGATGACCGGTCGCGCAAAGTGCCCTCCGACCTTCTTCCGAATCCGGAAGAAGACCAGCAACAGATGCGGCAGCGAAAGAACCAGCATCGCCCAGGTGGAGTAGAGGTGAATGTTGCGCCATACCGGCGACATGCGAGTGGCGAAGAGTCCCTGGTAGGTCACCACGCCGCCGGAAACCAGGCAAAGCAACAGCGCCGCGGCTGCGAGGTATCCCAACAGAACGACGTCGGTCAGGTTGTAGGACCGGTAGTCGAGCCAGTGGCTCCAGGAGTACCAAACGATGAGCGCCAAGGTGACCAGGCCGACCAGAGTGTGAACGAGCACGTTCCATTGCATCGCCGCCTGAAACGGCGCGAAGGTGATCAGGAGGCCGCTCAGCAGAAGAAACAAGAGCGCCGCAACGGCGAGCTTGGTCAGTCTTGTCGACCAGCCGGTTCGAAGTTCGTCGCGTTCGGGCAAGGTGAAGATCCTCCTTCCGGCCCCGTGACGCCGGGACAAGAAACGGGTGGTGCGTAGATACTCAGGGACGAGTCTCGAGGCCACCACACCCTTCAAGGTGGTCCGAGACCACCTCGAAGGGTAGGGAGACCCGGCGTTGCCGTT
>JAAENP010000532.1 GCA_024224155.1 bacterium | reverse complement strand
AGTAGTTTAGCCGGTTGAACGGATCGCCGGTTGATCAGGGGGTAGGAGTGGCCGGGAGCCGCGCCCGACAGCCTTCCCATCGTTGCTGGCGGTCCGCTGGTCCTGGCCGCTGAGAGGAACCACCCGCAGAGAATTTCCCATCCGGCTCACTTTTTTCAAAGAACATGTTGATATCTTTATGTTGTTATGTTATACAACATACAGGAGAGACTCCTGCCTCCACGAACCGAACGTGCTAGCCGCCAACGCCAGCTCCTCGGCGAACTCCAAGACCAGCACCGGCAGCTCGTCGAGACGCTGATCGAGATCCGCGAACTGCTCAAAGGCTCCGTCTACGAGCTCAAGACCCGCTGCGGCAAACCCTCCTGCCACTGCGCTGCCCCCGATGGCGCTCGCCACACCACTCCGGTACTCTCCTGGAGCGACCAGGGCAAGACCCAGTTGCGCTCGCTGCCGGCCAAGGAGGTGGACCGCACCCGCCGCCTGACGGAAGACTATCGCCAGTTCCGCCAGGCTCGCGCTGCCTTGGTCAAGCTCCATCGGCGCGTCCTCGCCACCGTCGACCGGCTCGAGAAGGCCCTCCGGCTGCCTCCGCCCCGGCCGGTCTCGAAAAGGCGGAAACGATAATGGACTTGCTGGCCTTCGAACAGGACCGAGGTTTCGTATTGAAGGCTCTCCTTCAAGGTGAGATCGATTATCTGGAGCCGGTCACCGAAGCCGTCGAGGCCGACTTCTTCCGCCAACTGATCGATCGGCAGATTCTGGAGCGGATGGCCGAGAGCTACCCCACGCCGCGCAAGAAGCAGGAAGTGCCGGTCTGGCTCTATCTGGCCAGCGAGGTCAGCTTGAAGCTCCGCGGCTCGCAGAGCTATCACGCCTACCCCCGGCTGTTGCGCTCCGGCGGCCTGATCGATGCGCTGGGGCCGGAGTTGGGCGGGCGCAAGAGTCGGCATCCGGAAACCGGTGATGTGACGCTGGCCTGTCCGGGCTTCAATCGCAAGAACGACTACGACCGGCAGACGCCTTGCGACCAGGATTTCCTGCGGAAGTTTGCCCGAGATACGGATGTCGAGCACCTGCACGCTTGGTTCAACCGCGAAGTGCCGCGTGCGTTACGCTCCCTGAAGCTGTTCGATTCCGAAGGCCTGTTCATCGGCGACGCCTCCTACCTGTTTGTTCCCGACAACGAACACTACGAGGGCTCCGACCGGCTCTGGTTCGACGAGCACAACCATCCGGTGAGCGCCGATGAGGTCAATGGCAAAGACCCTCGCCATCAACTCCGCCGCTGCTACAAGCTAGTGAGTCTGATCCATGTGAACCGGCAACTGGAGTTCTTCTTCGTGGTGGCGGCCCGAATAGTTGGAGGCCGGCGGCATGAGTGCCCCATCCTCTACGAGCTGGCCGAGCAGTTTGTGAAAGCGGCCGGGCCGGGAGTGATGAAGATGTTGATTGTCGATCGCGGCCTGATCGACGGCCCGCGCATGGGCCGGCTCAAACAGGTCCACCACGTCGACACTCTCGTGCCGTTGCGGCGCAACATGGACGCTTACGCGGACGCCATCGGGCTGACGCGGTTGCCCGACTTCGAGTGGGAGCCGTACCGGCGCCCGGAAGCTCCCCCGCCGGTGTCGCCTCCCCCGCCGAAGCCGCCCCGCGTGGCCAAGCGGGAAGCCAAACGGCAGCAGACCTTGGCGCGACGCAAAGCCGAGGCCGGCCAGCCGAACCCCGCGACCGCCAAGCCCCCGGCCACTGTTGGTCTGCCCCGCACGCGGCTCGGCATCGGACGGGGCCTGCTGAGCTGGAGTGACTGTCCGGTTCCGTTGACGGCGGTGATCAATCGCGAGATCGACGAGCAGGGCCAGAGCAAGGACTGGGTCCTGGTGAGCACCTCGGCGAAGCTCACCGCCAACCAGATGCGCTCGACCTACGAGTTGCGAACCGCCATCGAGGAGCGCCACCGCCAGTACAAGTGCTTCTGGGACCTTACCCGAATGCACTCCCGCGCCTTCTCGCTGGTGGTCAACCAGGCGCTGTTTGTCCTGCTCGCCTACACCCTGCTCCAGGCCCATCTGCTGCTGCGCCAGCGCCAGCGCCTGAATCCGCTGACCCGCACCAGCATCCTCGATCTGCTCACCCCCACCCTGGAAGTGGTGGCGGTGTACTACCAGCAACGCTTCTGTTTGCTGTCCCTCCCAGAGTTCGCCCGCATCCTGCTCACCCTCGAGGAGAAAGCCCGCCACAAGCTGCGGAAGAAAATGCACCAGTTCGAAAAGAACCTTGACGGCCTGCTGAACAACGCCCGGTCGCCGTGAGGCCGGCCTGGCCGATGCTTCCAGTCTGAGCGCTTTTTCACCCGGGTTGCTTCCCGCGCCCAGCAACCCAAAAGAAGACTGTACTCTTCAAAACGTCTTCGAGGTCGCTGTCGTCCTTCTCGCCCCGGATTCAACCGCCTGCTCGCGTTTGCCCAGGCCTTCCTTCCCCGCACCGCCGTTTTCTGCCCATACAACGGGTCCTGACGCCGCTCGGCGCTCTCTCGCCTCCCCTACTGTCTGAATCGCAGTCCTGCCATGATAATGCTTGACGGCATCATTGAAGGGTGATAACATCATATCTCAAGGTTCTGGAGGAGGCGAGCAGAGTGGCTTTGTATGGGCGGCTGATCATTATCCTATTGGGGTTGGGTTGTGCATCTTGGGCGACGCCCATTCCCTACGAAGTGCTCGTCGACACTTCTTCGTTCTCCGGCGCCACGGGTGCCGAGATGTGTTCCTACCGTGGTCGTGCCGTCGGCGATTGGTTCGGCTACTCGGTGGCGTTCGCTGGCGACCTCAACCGCGATGGTCTCGGCGATGTCGTGGTCGGCGCCTTGCT
>JAAENP010000531.1 GCA_024224155.1 bacterium | reverse complement strand
TTCGTCAAGGTCTCGATCTCTCGGCTCGACATGGTGCGAGTCCGAGACGATCTGGTCGAGGCGACCTTCTTCCAGAACTATCGTTCCAGCGATTTCTCGGATTCAGTCCAGAAGGTCGTCGAGCTGGTTTGGGAAGACGGTAGCTGGAAGATCTCGCGCGAAGACACTCGCTGATAGCGCGACTCGAGCGACTCGGCTGCCCTCCTCCCAGGTTTTGCGTGCGCCGACGGGCTCACCGGCTCAGACAACCGGCCTCTCGGCTCCTCGGCTCGAGAACAACCGCTTCCGGCGTGGTTCGTCGCCATCACGGAATATCTCGCGACGGGCGCCGCCCCGCGGCGAGCGAACGCGCAAACCGGTCCGGGGGTCGATCCAGCGCTCGACGATGGCTCGCGGCCGGGGCACCTGGAACGGCCGGAGAGTGGGAGCCGCGCGTTCCGCGAACGCACGCCATATCGGAACCGCGGCTTGGGCCCCGCTCAATCCGAGCGAACCGCCATCGTCGTAGCCCACCCATACGACGACGACCATCGAGCCCACCGAGCCCGCAAACCAGGCGTCACGGCGCTCGGAGGACGTGCCGGTCTTGCCGATCACCTCCAGTCCTTCGAAGGCTCTGGCACCCAGGCTCTTCGCGCCGGCTTCGCGCAATAGGTCTCGCACGAGATAGGCCGTGGACGGCCTCACCACCCGCTTCGACCTGCTCTTCGCCCGCCCAATACCGCGTCCCGACGGCGTCAGGGCCCGTTCGATCAGCCTTGCTTCCTGGCGTCTGCCCGGGGTCACGAAAGTGGTGAATGCCGACGCCAGCTCGACCGGCGTTACCTCGACCGAGCCGAGGGCAAAAGACGGAGGTGGCTGCGACGGCACGTCGAGACCGACCGCACGAAAGCGCTCGGCGGTTGCCTCAAAGCCGCACCAACGAGCGATGCGAACCAGCGGCACGTTGAGGGAATCGACCAGGGCCGTGCGCAAGTCGACCGTGCCACGGTAGCGTCCGGTCGGATTCGCAGGGCTCCACGGTCCGCCCGGCAGCTCGATCGTGAGCGGCCTGTCGGCGATGCGACGCGAAGTGTAGAGTGGATCCCGAACGCCGCATGATTCCAGGGCCTCGAGCAGAACCAGGGGCTTGACGCTCGAGCCGGGCTGCCGGCGTGCACTGCGCGCCCGGTCGAAGTCATCCCGGGTGCGGGGATCGGCGCCGACGACGGCCAGAACATCGCCGTTCGTGCCATCCAGAGCCACCAGGGCGACGCCCAAGCCCTCCCGTCTCAACCCCGAGAACCGCCTCTCGAGGCGCTCGAGCTCTCCCCGCACCGACCCTCTCGCAAGGGCCTGGAGATGGGCGTCGAGAGTTGTCTGCACCACGACCCCTCGCTCGTCCTTCGCCCGCCGCGGCGCGATCGTGCCCAGGTCCTCGCGGATCCAGGCCAGCGTGGTCGGAAGCAGGGTCGCTTCGAACCGAGTCGGACGCAGCTTGGGCAGACCCGCTCGACGCGCTCGATCGATGTCTCGCGTCGACAACCACTCGAGCTCGTGCAACCGAGCCAGAACCGATCGTTGGCGCGCCAGGGCCGGCTCGGGATTCCGCCCCGGATGGAGTCGATTCGGGCCCTGGACCATACCCGCGAGCAAGGCCGACTCGCCAAGCGAAAGCTCGCTCGCCGACTTCCCGAAATAGAAACGCGCCGCCGAGCCCACGCCGTAGACAGCGGTGCCGTCGGAGTGGCCCAAATACACCGAGTTGAGGTAGGCCTCGAGGATCTCCCGTTTGTCATACTCGGCTTCGAGAGCCAGCGCCCGCATTGCCTCCGAGATCTTGCGCCCCATCGTTCGGCGAGGTGTCAGATCGCGCATCTTGATCAGCTGCTGGGTGATCGTGCTCCCACCCTGGGTGACCCTTCCCGCCTTTGCGTTCTTGAAGACGGCACGCGCCACCGAGCGTGGATCGACGCCGCCATGCTCGAAGAAACGAGCGTCTTCGATAGCCAGGACCGAACGCCAGACGTGTTCCGGCAGCTGATCCAAGGGCACCCAGGCACGGGGCGCTCTGCGTCCTTCCAGGGTCTCGGAGAGGAGAACGGGCTCCAACGACACCTCGGACACGCTCTTGGTGGCATCCTCGTCGAAACCAATTCTCGTGATTCGACCGTTGGCTCGATTCAGGTTGATCCCAATCAACCGGGCGCCTTCCGGGCGCCGTCCCGGAGAGACGAACTCCCGCCGGAAGATCCAGAAACGGTCGAGTCCCCAGAAGAACTCACCCGGAGACTTCGGTTTGTGTCGCACGCGCCTGTAGCCCTGAGCCGAGAGTCGATCCGGGAGCGCCGAGCCTCTGAGCAGGTCGCCGGAAGAGATCCGGTGGGGAGCCGCGAAAACGCGGACATCGTTACGGCCCAGGCGGTGCTCGAGCGCAACCGGCTTGGCGGCGAAGGCCGGCGCGCCCGCGACCCACAAGGACCCGCAAAGCGCTAGCAAGGCGGCGGTCTGCGGGCGGCAACTCACACCCGAGCTCCAGGCAACCTTCATGCCATGGCCCGAGCGGGCGCGGACATGCGGGGGCCGTACAGCCGCAACGTATTCTCGTAGACCGCGTCCGCGACCGCCTCCTCGGTCAGGCCCTTGAGCTCCGCGACGGCCTGCAAGGCGACCATGGTATTCGCAGGCTCGTTGCGCTCCCCGGGCTGGGCGCCAAGAACAGGACTATCCGTCTCCAGGAGTAGACACGAGAGCGGCAGCCGGCGAACCAACTTCTGCTTTTGCTGTGAGCGCACGACCGAGGGCGGAACCGAGAAAAAGAAACCGGCCTCGACACCGGCAAGCGCTCGAGCCGCACGGCCGTCGAAAGCATGCATCTGCACTCGCTTCGCGCCCTGGAGCAAGAGGAACTCTATGGCGTGGTGCCCCGCTGATCGGGAGTGCACATTCAGCGGCAGATCCAGCTCGAGGCCAAGACCGACGAACCGTCGAAGGATCTCCCTCTGGACTTCCCGCTCCGACTCTTCTTTGACTTTCCAGTAGTCCAGTCCGACCTCTCCAACGGCAATCCACTCGCGGCGATGGGCCCGGATGAGCTCGAGGACCGAATCGGCCTCCTGCAGGTCGAGACGGGTTGGAAACAGCCCGCCCGCGGGCGCGATCATGTCCGGAAAGGCAGTCGCGAGCTCCAGATTGCGCCCACAGTCGTGAAGCGTCTCCGCCACCGCGATCACTCGCTTCACGCCGACGCTCCGGGCGCGATCGAGGACCGAGCCCAGATCCGACGAAAAATCCCTCACACAGAGATGAGCGTGAGTGTCGAACAGTCTTCTCATCTGCAACACGCGGGAGCGATTCGCACCTCGGATGCGACAGAATACCGAAACCCTTCAATGTGCGCCCGCAGACCCAGACTCTCCGTGCTACTTCCGGTACGCAACGCCGCCAGTTACCTCGATACCTGTCTTGCCAGTCTCGCCGAGCAGAGCCTTCGAGACTTCGAGATCATCGCGATAGATGACTGCTCGGCGGACGGCTCCGAAGAGATCCTGGCCTCGTGGCGGCGGCAAGAGCCTAGGCTGCGAACGATCCAGGGTAGCGGCACCGGACTGGTCTCCGCCCTCAACCTCGGCCTCGAACACTGCGCCACAGACCTCATCGCTCGAATGGACGCCGACGATCGCGCTCATCCGAATCGCTTCCTGCTGCAGGCGGCACTCTTCGAGGAGCAACCGGATCTCGCCGTGGCGGCTTGCCAGGTGGAGCACTTCTCGAATCGCGGTGTCGGCCAGGGGTTGCGGGTCTACGAGCGCTGGCTGAACTCGTTGCTGTCTCACGAGGACATGCGGCGCGAACGATTCGTAGAGAGTCCCGTGCCCCATCCAGCCGTCATGTACCGGCGCGCAGTCGTCGAGGCCGCGGGTGGCTATCGCGACGTCGGCTGGCCCGAGGATTACGACCTGTGGTTGCGGCTCTTCGAGGCCGGACACCACTTCGCCAAGGTGCCCGAGGTTCTGCATTTCTGGCGTGACCGTAGCGATCGCCTGACGCGCACCGATTCCCGCTATGCGGTAGAACGTTTTCTCGAATGCAAGGCCGAGCACCTGATGCTGGGACCGCTCAGGAACTGCCGCGAGCTCATAGTCTGGGGCGCAGGTCAGACCGGGCGTAGGCTGACTAAGCACCTACTGCGTCGGAGCGCTCCACTGACCTCGTTCCTGGACATCGATCCGGCGAAATGGGGGCGCACGGTCCGGGGGGTGATAGTCGAGGCACCCCCGGCCCTGGATCGGATCACGACGCGATCCGGCGCCGGCACGGTGATCTTGGCGGCGGTCTCTTCCCGTGGAGCGAGAGCCAAGATTCGAACGGCCCTCGACGGCAGAGGACTGCGCGAAGGCGAGAACTACTGGTGCGTTGCCTGAAGTCGACCGGGAGCCTGAGCCTCTACAACCCGACGATGCGTTGGCGACCACAGTAGACGTTGAATCGATCGCGCTGAACGAAGCCGGCCAGCGTCATCTGAAAGGCGCGGGCGGTCTCCACCGCCAGGCTGCTCGGGGCGCCAATCGCGAGCAAGACCGGAGCTCCGGCCGCCATGGCCTTGTGAACAAGCTCGAAACTGGCGCGCCCGCTGACCAGGAAGACCGACGAAGACGCCGGCAGGGCGTCGGCCAGAAGCAATCGACCCACCGCTTTGTCCACCGCGTTGTGCCGGCCGACGTCTTCGCGCAGGAACTCGAGCTCGCCGCGCGCCGAGAACACTCCGCAGGCGTGCATACCGCCGGTGCGCGAAAAAACGTCCTGCGCCGAACGAAGCGTCTCCGGCAGACTCTCGATCGTTCGACGCTCGACCAGGAGGTCTCCAGCCGGGGGTTTGCCTCCCAACCTACGCAACGCTTCGATCGACTCCTTGCCGCAGACGCCACAACTCGAGTTGGTGTAGACGTAGCGCTTGAATCGCTCCGGGTCGACGACGACACCGGGCTTCAAATGAACCTCGACGATATTCTGCTCGCCCGCCTCCGGCGAGTCTTCGCAGTGGGCAATTCGCCAAATGTCACTGCTGCCCCCGACAATGCCCTCGGCCAGAAGAAATCCCGCAGCCAGCTCGAAGTCGTGGCCGGGCGAGCGCATGGTAATCGAGAGGCTCTGACTCCGGCGGGCCCCTTCGAACTCGGCAACGATCCGAATCTCGAGCGGCTCCTCGACGGCGACCACGTCCTCCCGTTTCGAGGTCGCGCCCTGCGTAAGGGCCGTGATCTCGCAACGGATGCTGGCGCCGAGCGGCGATCGATCCGAGTCCTCCCCCATCGGTCTCTCAGCGGGCCGCCGGGACGATCTCGACCAGGGCGCCGCGATACGCCGGAATACCGCACTCCGGGTCGGACACGCCGCGCGCAATGAGCACGTTGGCCTCGGGCCAATACATCATGGCAGTCCCGGCACGGATCTCGCCGACTTCCACCCGGGCGGTCATCTCGCCCACGGCGGAGCGGACGACCACGGCTTCGCCCTGCCCAAGCCGGAGACGCTCGCAGTCTTCACGAGCCAGCAGCACCGCATCGCGCCTGGCCCCCACCAACATGTCCCGATCCGAGAAGACCATGCTGTTGAACTGTCTGCCGCGTCGGGTGTTGAGCCGGAACTTACCGTCCGCCGCGACGGCCGGCGGCAGTTCCACGGCGGCGAAGCGTGCCCGTCCGTCTGCAAAGCCGAAACGGCCGTCCGCCGCGAGCAACCGGCCGCCCCCACGCAAGACCCGATGCGCCTCGCGCCAGACTGGCCGGACATCGGAGGCAAAAACATTCGAAACCGGGTGGAATACGAGGTCGAAGCTCTCGTCGGCAAAGGCCGACAGGTCCGCCATATCACCCTGGACGGTAACCAGATCGAGATCGTGTTGTTCGGCGAC